>JBAWXD010000081.1:0-15470 GCA_037144275.1 Paludibacter sp.
CCCATTCGGTATCTTGCATGGACGAATCGTACATGGGTGATGACGAAAACCGTACCAACCATCCGTTTGGAAGTTCGCTGGAAAGTGGCAATCCGCCACCTCCACCGGTTTTATCACCAACAATTATAACATTCGGAGCTTGTTTCATTCGGTTCACAAAATCGTTGGTGGCACTGTACGACATACGATTGGTAAGCACTGCCACCGGTCGTTGCCATTGAATTGTTTTGTGTGCAGGAGTTTTTATTTCCACCGGAGCGGAAAATTCAGAATGTCCATCACCTGTTTTGTGTCGCATATATCCTGTAACGGTTTCCTCTTTGAAAAAATACGATGCCAGTTGTTTTGAATAATCAAGCGAACCGCCACCGTTGTTACGCACATCAATTATCAGCGCTTTGCAAGCACTGAAATAATTCATAATGTAGGCAATGTTGGTATCGCTGAATGCGTCCGAAAAATCATCGTAATACATATAGCCAATCATTCCGTTATTTACTTTTCCATACAGAAAACCACCAGCCATCAGGTAATTTGAACCCAGATACCGACTATTATATATAAGCGTGCTGTTGAAATTTACAGGATAATCCTGAAACCACTTCCAGTAATGGCTTTTGTTGAAATCGGAATACAGATTTACATGTCCGTCTTTCAGTTCATTGAGCATATTGCCCATTAGATCAAAAAATGGGAAAGTACTTTTAACTGTATCAACTCTGGCTGCATAAACCGTATGAATCGAATCCCAGTTGATGTTTTTATAATCCAGATAGCAATATTTGCTGTCAATAATTTGCCAAAGCGATTCAAAATTGCCTTTGTAGGTATTCGGCTGTTGTGCCGGCTCATTCATACACGAAGGAAGTAAAACTGCTGATAGTATGATGATTAAACTGATTTTCTTCATTTTGAATCATTAAAAATTGGAAATTGTTTAATTGAAAATTCTACTCTTGAGTTGAAACGAAATTCTTTGGAGCTTTGTTTTTTCGTCCGGCAAAATTGAATGTATCAAAGCTTGTTCCAACGAGTAAACTAAACTCATTCTTGTCGAAAACCAACTTATTTGCAGAATATCGTAAAGTGTTCATTTTTAATCCAAAACGCCAAACAGAGCGATTAAATGGAACAAACACACTTAAGGCACTGCTCAGCCCGCGTTTATTATATAACGAACTAAAATGAAAAGCATCTGTAAGATTTCCCAGATCGAACATTTCGTAATAAGATGCACCTGATTTAGGTACAAACATATAGCCTATTACCGGAGTTTGTAAAACTAGTTGAAGTTGAAGCGTTTTATGTCGTAAGGGAATGGGATATCTTGCCGACGCAGTCAGATTCAGATTGGTTGAAATATCCAGATTTACCGGATTATTGACGTTTCGTTCCATATTTTTAAAACCGAAGTCAATATCCCAAAGTCCACCAACAAGCACTTTTAAGCCTTTTATAGGGCTTAGATGGTAGCACATTCCCCAACCATAATTTGCACCCAGATATAACATGTCGCTGCTAACCGGGGTATTCAACAAAATTCCGGCCTGCAGATTAAAGTTGTTTTGTGTTGAAATTTTGGTGTTTTCAGTGGATAAAAAACAGCGTGCCTCACCGCTATAACTTATTCCCAGACCATCATAAGTCAATGGTGAAAGATAGGGGTCGACGAAAGACAGGGTTGAAATACCAATTGTATTGGTCTTTGAGGTCAATAAATATTTTTTATCGTCGGTGTTCTGAGCGGAAACAACCATAGTTGCAAACAAAAAAAGCAACAGAAACCTGATTTTATTCATTGGATATGTTTGAAGCGATTAAGTTGCAAAAATAGTGAAAATATATGTAAGTAGCGTTCAATACTTATTTTCAATAAAAACTCCCGTTCAATTGGCATTCAATCCAATCAAAACGGGAGTAATTAATACTATAATGCGCTTTTATTCGTGCCAGTCACCGTTGACCTTTATCAAATCTATTAGTTTTTCAACCGCCTCATCTTCAGGAATATTTCGCTCCAGACACTCTTTTTTCTTATACAGGCTTACTTTGCCACGACCGGCGCCCACATAACCATAATCGGCATCGGCCATTTCACCGGGACCATTTACAATACAGCCCATGATACCAATTTTCAGTCCGGTAAGGTGTGACGTTTTTGCTTTTATCCGTCCAACTACTGTTTGCAGATTAAACATGGTTCGACCACAACTCGGGCAGGAAATAAATTCTGTTTTTGTAACGCGAACCCGTGATGCCTGTAGAATGCCAAATGCCACCGAATTAATTTCTTCAACAGTAATTTTTCCTTCGTTTTCGAGAAAAATACCATCGCCGAAACCATCAATAAATAGTACTCCCAAATCGGTTGCCGATTTTATCTGTAGATATTGAAGGTCATTTTCAGCGTATTTTCGGCAGAGAATAACAGGAACTGTACAGCCGGCATTCAATAAGGTGTGGAAAAATGCCCGTTGCTCACCCACTCCGTTTTTATGTTGCGTTTGAAGTAATACAACAACATCATTTCGTTCCATTAATACAGCCAGCACTGAAGGGGATAATTCCGGATAGCTTAGTTGAATAAATTTAATATCTGCCGGATCTTGCTTCAAATCCTGAATATTCTTAACTGTATAAATTGTATACGAATTAGCATTGGTTGACAGCACTTTGCCATTCGATAAAATATAATCCGGAATGGTTGCAAAGCCACCATCACCCGAAGCGATAACAACCGGCACATTATCAGCACCAATATTTCCAACCGCATGAGTTTTACGACGATTGTATTCAAATCTGTTGTGCAGCAAGTTTTCAGTAGCGACAATCGTCTCGTGTCCGGCACGATCTGAGGTATAGGAAACTAATAACCGACCAACCGGAACTTCAACTTCAGGATCTTCGCTAAGCGAAACACGAATGGTATTGCCAATTCCGTCAGCAAGTAATGCACCTATTCCAACAGCCGATTTTATACGTCCATCTTCCCCATCACCAGCCTCGGTAACACCTAAATGAAGTGGGTAATTAAAACCGTTTTTCGCCATTTCTTCAATCAGCAATCGCACAGTTTGAACCATCATCACGGTGTTTGAAGTTTTCATGGAAATAACCACATCGTGAAAATTCTCTTCGTTGCAAATGTTTAGAAATTCCATACACGATTCAACCATGCCGCGCGATGTATCACCAAAGCGGTTCATCATACGTTCACTCAGTGAACCATGATTTATCCCTAAACGAATGGCTGTTTTATGTTCTTTGCAAATTTTCAGGAAAGGAATGAAACGAGCCCGAACTTTTTGATATTCAGTTTCAAACTCTTCATCGCTATAATCAGAATTATCACCAATTTTAATGCTACCCACATAATTTCCGGGGTTAATGCGCACTTTCTCAACCTGGGTTGCTGCCACAACGGCCGCATTGGCATTGAAATGAATATCGGCTACCAATGGTACTTCGCAGCCCTTTTCGCGCAAGGCAGCATGAATTTTGCCAATGCTTTCAGCTTCACGTATCCCCTGTGTGGTGAAGCGGACAATATCGCCTCCGGCTTCCACAATTCGCAAGCACTGAGATACCGAATTTTCAATATCATTGGTGTCGGTATTGGCCATCGATTGAACACGAACAGGCTGATTACCACCTAATAAAAGTTTTCCAATATGAATCGTATCTGAAATACGACGGTTATAATTAAACTGATTGAGTTTCCACATATCTGAGTTTGTAAAGTTTGAAAATTTGAAAAGTAAAAAGTTCTATGGAGCACAAAAATACTCTTTTTGACAATCAAACGCAAATGAGCAAAAAAAGTTGAGAAATAGGAATGAAAAAAACATTATAACCATTTTCACTGAACACTTTTTACCAAAAAACAGTACCTTTGCAGTCGTTTTTAATCCCTACCAACATGAAAATCCATTTTCAACCCAAATTATTCAGTACGCTCAAAAATTACACAAAAGAGCAGTTTTATGCCGATGCTATGGCCGGCGTAATTGTAGGAATTGTGGCTTTACCATTGGCTATTGCATTTGGAATTGCATCAGGTGTATCGCCCGAGAAAGGAATATTTACGGCTATTATTGCCGGTTTTATTATTTCGTTTTTTGGTGGCAGTAAAGTGCAGATTGGTGGGCCTACCGGAGCATTTATCGTTATTGTTTACGGTATCGTTCAGCAATTTGGTGTTGCCGGACTTGCTATCGCCACCATGATTGCAGGTGTTATGCTTATTGCCATGGGATTGCTCAAACTCGGTACGGTTATTAAATTTATTCCCTATCCTGTTATTGTTGGGTTTACAAGCGGAATTGCGTTGACCATTTTTGCTACACAGATTAAAGATTTATTCGGGCTGCATATTGCCAAAGTTCCCGGTGATTTTATCAGCAAATGGGTTGTTTATGGACAACATTTCGACACGTTGAATTACTGGGCATTAGGCGTGGGCATTATCTCCATTATTATTATTGCAATTACTCCGAGATTCTCGAAGAAAATTCCCGGATCGCTGATTGCGATAGTATTGATGACTGTAATTGTGTATTTCTTACGTAATAAATTCGGCATTGCTGGTATTGAAACTATTGGCGACCGTTTTACTATCGATCCTTCTTTACCCAAAGCTGCAACACCTCAAATTGATTTTGCTGCTATTCGCATGTTGCTTCCCACCGCCTTTACTATTGCCATGCTGGGCGCTATTGAATCACTGCTTTCGGCAACAGTAGCCGATGGTGTGATAGGTGATAAACATCATTCAAATACCGAACTTATTGCACAGGGAATTGCCAATATCGTTGCACCAATTTTCGGTGGAATTCCTGCTACTGGAGCTATTGCACGTACCATGACTAATATCAATAACGGCGCCCGAACTCCGGTTGCGGGTATCATTCATGCCGTAGTGCTTGCACTGATTTTGCTTTTCCTGGGTGGACTCACCAAACATATTCCTATGGCTTGTCTGGCTGGCGTGTTGGTTATTGTGGCTTACAATATGAGTGAATGGCGCACGTTTAAAGGCTTGTTGAAAAATGCCAAATCGGATGTGGCAGTTTTGCTGACTACTTTCTTTTTGACCGTGATTTTCGACCTGACCATTGCCATAGAAATCGGACTTTTGATGGCAGCAGTGCTGTTTATCCGTCGTATTTCCGAAACGTCATCCATTTCCGTTTTCAAGGAAAAAGTGAAAGAAGCCGACTTTGTGGAAGGAAGTGCCGATACCGAAAAACTGACTGTTCCGAAAGGCGTGGAAGTCTACGAAATTGAAGGTCCGTTCTTCTTTGGAGTGGCTAATAAGTTTGAAGAAACCATGAAAACTCTTAGCGACCGTAATAAAGTTCAGATTATTCGTATGCGAAAAGTGCCTTTTATGGATTCGACGGGCGCACATAACCTTAAGAACCTTATTCAGTCAGCACAAAAAGATAAAGTTACGATTCTGCTTTCAGGTGTAAATGAAAATGTTCATGCCGTGTTGGAGAAAAACGGAATTGTAGAATTACTTGGTACGACTAATGTATGCAGCAATATCAACCAAGCACTTGCCAGAGCAGAAGAAATAGTAAAGATTAAGAAATGAAATCGAGCCTGAAAAGAATGATTTTCAACAAAAAACCACAAAACATTTTACTAATTCAAAGCAAAAGCGTATTTTTGTATAGATTTTTTTGAAAAATGACCAATAAATACGAAGAACTGATACACGCGTTTGAAACCAAACTGCGAAAACTGATTTCGGAATACAAGTCATTGCAAGAACAAAACTCCCTGCTGACGACTGAATTAGACCGTAAGCAAACGGATTTAATGAAAGCGCATCAGGAGATTTTGGAACTTCGAAAAAATTACGACCATTTAAGACTGGCAAATAATTTAAGCGGTTCGGAAGCTGAAAAAGCCGAATCGAAAAAGAAGATTGCCGGAATGGTGCGGGAAATTGACAAATGTTTAGCTCTTTTGGATGAATAGAGCTTATGAAAGACGATAAATTCACAATAAATGTTCAGATTAGTGGCTTGAGAATGCCATTAAATATTCCCCGTAAAGACGAGGAATTATATCGGAAAGCAGAAAAAATGGTTAATACCTATCTGAATCAATTTCAGAAATTGTATAACCAACGTCCGTCTGAAGAAATACTTATTATGGTGGCATTTCAAATCGCAGTAATTGTGTCGAAGCAAGAACTGAATGAAGATAAGGTGCCATTGGCTGAAAAAATTATGGAATTGGATGAAGAACTAAAACAGTTGTTGTCCAATAAGTAATATCGTTTTTTAGAAACATTTAAAACCCGCATTAGCTTGTAAAAGGAAGATCTCCAATCTATTTGGATTCTTTTGGTTGCAAAGTCAATGCGTTTTTTTATTTCGAGAATTAACTAACTAAAATAAATTATTAATCTTTAAACTATCAATATGCTAAACGTCATAATCGGATTGATTGCTTTTGTGATAGGCGGTGGAGGTGCTTTTGCCCTTTTGCGCTTTGTCAACAAACGAGCAGTTGTAGAAGCAGCGGCAGAGGCCGAACTGCTTAAGAAAAACAAGCTAATCGAGGCAAAAGAAAAATTTATTGCTCTGAAAGCGGAACACGAACAACAAGTTCAGGAACGAAATGCTAAAGTACAGGAACGTGAAGTGAAACTTCAACAACGCGAAATGCAGCTGAACCAGAAACAAAGTGAAGTTCAACGCAAAATAAATGAAGTAGATGCCTTGAAAGACAGTAATGAACAACAGGTTCACGCGTTGGAAATTAAGAAAAAAGAACTTGAACATCTTCAACATCAAACACAAGCAGAATTAGAAACGATCTCGGGACTATCGGCAGAGCAAGCCAAAGAACGATTGGTGGAAGCACTGAAAGAAGAAGCCAAAACCAATGCCATGTCGTATATCAACGATATCATGGAAGAGGCCAAAATGACTGCTAACAAAGAAGCTAAAAAGATTGTAGTTCAAAGTATTCAACGTGTGGCAACTGAAACTGCCATTGAAAACTCAGTAACTGTTTTCCATATTGAATCCGACGAAATTAAAGGACGTATTATTGGTCGTGAAGGACGTAATATCCGTGCTTTGGAAGCAGCTACCGGTGTTGAAATTATTGTCGACGATACCCCTGAAGCCATTGTTCTTTCAGCATTTGATCCGGTTCGAAGAGAAATAGCCCGCTTGTCGTTGCACCAATTGGTAACCGATGGACGTATTCACCCTGCCCGCATTGAAGAAGTGGTGACTAAAGTGCGCAAGCAGGTTGAAGAGGAAATTATTGAAATTGGTAAACGTACCACCATCGACCTTGGAATTCATGGTTTACACCCTGAATTGATTCGGATGGTGGGTAAAATGAAATACCGTTCGTCGTACGGACAAAACTTGTTACAACACTCACGTGAAGTAGCTAATCTTTGTGCTACTATGGCTTCGGAACTCGGATTGAATCCTAAAAAAGCAAAACGTGCCGGACTGTTACACGATATCGGTAAAGTGCCGGATGATGAGCCCGAATTGCCACATGCAATACTTGGTATGCGTTTGTGTGAAAAATACAAAGAAAAACCGGATATTTGTAATGCAGTAGGTGCTCACCACGATGAAGTAGAAATGGAAACACTTATTGCGCCAATCGTGCAGGTTTGTGATGCTATTTCAGGTGCCCGTCCGGGTGCCCGTCGTGAAATTGTGGAAGCGTATGTGAAACGATTGAATGATTTAGAAGCATTGGCACTGTCGTACCCTGGGGTACTTAAAACCTATGCCATTCAGGCTGGACGTGAATTACGCGTAATTGTTGGTGCCGACAAACTCGATGACAAAGAAACCGAATTATTGTCGTTCGATATTGCGAAAAAAGTACAAGACGAGATGACCTATCCGGGTCAGGTGAAGATTACCGTTATCAGAGAGACGAGAGCGGTAAGTTATGCGAAATAGTTAATAGTCGGTAGTAAGCAGTCGGCAATAAACAGTAAACATAAATTCCGTAAATCAGAAATTTTTTCTGGTTTACGGAATTTTTTTTAAGAAAATGGAACAACAACTATGTAGAGATTAAATTTACAGATAACTTTGCCCGGGCAAACGGACATCGAAACATAGATGACATGCTGAATAATAATCCTGGAATGAGAGAGGGTTTATTATTGTCGTGTGGAAACATTCCGCAATGGATAACAATCGATGATAAAGGATATTTTGCAGTTAAGAATACTGAAAGCAATCAATCGTTAAATTAATTACAATGCAGTATCAATAACAAACAGGTAAACGAAATACTAAAAGAGTTACAAAAACTTGTACCACTGGTAAGTTGTTTTGGATAATTAGATAATTCTAAAGTACAATAAAATAGATATATTATGAGCAGGGAGAAAGGTATTTAAAAACAGGCGGGAGGCAAAGAGGCACTCCCAATAGAGTAAGCACAGTACTTAAAAAAGGGTTCAGTCTGTTATTGATAGTAGCGAGAAACAATTTGATACCGATTTACAAGCAGTTGAACCAGAAAAGCGTTTAGCTATGCTTGAAAAGTTATTACAATATGTTTTGCCCAAACAAAGAGAAGAGATAAAAGAAGTGGAAACAAAAGTAAGAAACGTACTTTATGATAAGTTCTTCAATAATACACAAATAGAATTATATACTTCATTGACACATTATGCAATGTTATTCAAGAAAAAGAAAGCTTCAAAAAAAGAGAGTGTTTTTTGGGACACTCTCAATTAATTCAAAGAATATGTAAGTTATTTATAGCAAAATATTCTCTCTGGATTACAAATACTTTATGCCATCCTAAATGGATCTTTATTGAAGTATTCAGGTGTGTTAGTATTCTGAGTTTCGTTACCTGGAACAGGAGGATCTGATTCAAGCACCAATGAAATTTCGTTATCCAGTTTTACACATTCCACCTTGGGAGTAAGGTATTCGCGTTTCATTATTTTAGTTTCTGAAGTATGCATAGTATGAAAATTGTTTAATAATGAGTTAGTTGATAATAAGTTTTTTGGTCGTTTTGTTTGCGTTAGCTTTTATGGTCACCACATATACACCTGGTGTCAATCTTCCTGTAATAGTATGGATTGATGAAGTCATTAGCTTTTCAACTAATTTCTGACCGACAGCATTGTAAACATCAATTGTGGTACCGGCATTTGTGTTGCCATTAATGATTATCTGACCGTTAGCATTGGTCGAAATCCATAGATCATTAATAGCATTTGGATTGATTCCGGTAGCTATTGAAGGTGCTTTGAATATGAGTGCAAAACGGCTGCTGTTGTTCGTAGTTATGCCGGAACTGAATACATAGCTGCTGCCATCGCTCAGGTCGGCAATTACCGGATTATTTATATCCTGATAATCTTTCAGAATTACCCGTGTACCTGTATCAAAATTACTCACTTGTGATGCTTTAATACTAAAGTTTGTACCTGTTTGACCGGTTGTGAATCCAAGTGGGATTTCGGTGTCGAATGGTATAGTGTTCATTCCGTTGATAACCAGTTTTTCTCCACCTACCAACGTGTAAATTTCAGGAATAGAAGCACTTCCGTTACTCATTTTAGGTGAATCGTAGCTGTCGTATTGATTGGTGGCATTGGGGTAACTATATAGTACTGTTTCGTCCGAATTCACAGCATTGGAAACCTGCAGACGGGCAAGCTGTAAACTTGAACTTTTCTCGGATTTTGCTCTGAATTTGTTGTTAGTCAAATCCTTGTGACCACGATTGGTATTGTGGAAAGTGAGCGAACTTCCCGATGCGCCAGCTTTTACCCAGAAAGCCTGCATGGGTGGAATGAAGTTGCTAACATCATCACCTGCCGGAACACTGATACCAATACCTGCTGCACCGTCTACTGAATTATAAGTGTAGAAATAATATGATCCGCCTACATTGGTGCGATACCAAATGGTGTTGGTTCCCAGATTGATTTTGCTTACACCGTTCCAGTTTAGGTACGAAGGATATGGATTTCCTACCAGATTAAAGCCCGCTTTGTACTGATCTGAACTGTAACTCAATGCAGGAACTCCATTCACACCCGTTGTAATATCGCCGGTATTTAAGCTTCCTCCGCTGAAAGTTACTCCATTGGTGGTTGTCAAAAGACTTGCGTCAACATTAGCCA
This sequence comes from Paludibacter sp., assembly GCA_037144275.1. GTDB lineage: Bacteria > Bacteroidota > Bacteroidia > Bacteroidales > Paludibacteraceae > Paludibacter. The sequence goes on from JBAWXD010000081.1 coordinate 10,160, forward strand.
CATAACCTTTAGTTATAGCAAGTGAAGTGCCGTTGTCCTTAATTTGAGGCCAGCTAAGTGTGGCAGAACTTCCCTGAGTTTCATCATAGCTATATAATTTATTGGTATTAGCATCGGCTACTGTATTAAACACTGAACTGTAGGCTCCCGAAACCGGACTGGAAATATACCAGTTGCGACCGGTAGTAAGGTATTGCTGAACGTTGGTAGTTCCTGCAGTAAGTGTTCCGCCGTTATCTAAAAAGGTAGCAGTACCGTTAACAGCATTACTTTGAAGTGTCAATGCGCCCAACACAGTCAGTGATTTTCCTGAAGCCAGGGTAAGTTTGCCACCTGCTTCAACAGTTATGTTATTTACGCTAGAGCTCGTATTGATGGTCAGTGTGCCTCCGAAGGAAATAATTACGTCACTTGTTGGGGCGGTAACCAGTTGATCTATGTTTATTGGAGCATCCACAGTCACTACAGCCAGGGCAATAGTAAAGGCGGTAACCGAAGAATTTGCAGCATTGTAATTTACATCTGATGTAAGGCTAGCAGTTACGGTATAATAGCCCACTGCACTTGGTTTGGTTGCACTTGCAGGGTAGGTAGTGCCGTCAACACTGGCATAACTATAACTTACTGCCCCTGTAGAACCTGTTTTAGTTGAAGTATCCGGACCTTGACCCGAACCTGTATACGTGAAGCTGGTGGTACCTGTAACTGTAATGCTTGAAACAGCTTTGTCGATACTAAAGGCTAAAGCGGCAGAACTCGCAGCAGTGTAGTTTGCATCAGCTGCAACGCTGGCAATGACGTTATAACTACCTACCACAGTTGGTTTCGTAGCACTTGCAGGGTAGGTTGTGCCGTCTACACTGGCATAACTATAACTTACAGCTCCTGTAGAACCGGTTACAGTCGATGTGCCTGGACCTTGAGGAGAGGCATTATAGGCATAAGCTGTTGTTCCTGTAGCAGTAATGCTCGAAGCAGCTTGTTCGATACTAAATCCTAAAGCACTTGAACTGGCTGCATTATAATTAGCATCTGCAGCAACCGAAGCAGTTACTGCATAACTTCCCACTAATGTTGGTTTCGTAGCACTTGCAGGGTAGGTTGTGCCGTCTACACTGGCATAACTATAACTTACAGCTCCTGTAGAACCGGTTACAGTCGATGTGCCTGGACCTTGAGGAGAGGCATTATAGGTATAAGCAGTTAGTCCTGTAGCAGTAATGCTCGAAGCAGCTTGTCCGATACTAAACCCTAAAGCACTTGAACTGGCTGCAGCATAAATAGCATCTGCAGCAACCGATGCAGTTACTGTATAACTACCCGCTGCGGTTGGTTTCGTAGCACTTGCAGTGTAGATTGTGCCGCTTACCCCAACATAACTATAACTTACAGCTCCTGTAGAACCGGTTACCGTTGATGAGCCTGGACCTTGAGGTGAGGCATTATAGGCATAAGCAGTTGTTCCTGTAGCAGTAATGCTCGAAGCAATTTTGTTGACCGTTAATAATTGACCAACCGGTGTAGCAGCAGCATACCATGCATCACCAGCCTGACTGGCAGTGATGGTAGTTGTGCCTGCTTTCAGGATATGCACCAGACCGGAGGCAGCATCTACTGTAGCTACCGTAGGATCGGACGAAACATACGATACCGCCAAAGATGAACTTGCAGTAGCAGCTAATGTGAAGTCGGCATCACCATACGTTCTAGCGGTAATAGCCCCAAACGTGATTGTTTGCGCGACAGCCGCAATTGTAAACTTAATAGTATTGCAAGTACCATTTTTCATGTTAGAACAAGGATCTCCGGGAGTATATCCATTGAAAGACGGAGCCTCATCAGCTTTTAATCTCATCGCAATAGTACCAAGCACTGCAGTTAGCGGAACAGTAATGGTTATGACTTTATTTGTAGCTACACTACCATTATTTGTGTAAATCGTATTTCTTTCGTCCGAAGTATTAAATGCTCCATCGTTATTCCAGTCAAAAAAAACATATCCATCCCCATACGCAGTATTACTGTTTCCATTGACTGTCAGGGTAATGGTTGTTCCCCGATTTACCGTAAATTGCGATGCTCCATCTATATACTGCCACGTACCCCCTACATTTGTAGGCAATGTGTACTTCGTAACTCCACCTACGGATACTGTCCCGTTATTCAGACCATATCCAAGGTCGGTACTAGCAGAGCTTGCAATAACGCAATAGGAGGAGGAAGCGTAAACATTTAGCACTGTTGTAACATTCGTTCCGGTAGTATACATTAAATTTGTAGCTTGTGAGGCAGTAATATTACTCGCTCCAACTCCGACAATGTGTATTTTTCCATTTACCAACGTTGCAACAGACGTGTTTGATGACGAGTATGAAATGGCCGTAGGTGTAGCTGAAGCCGGACTGAAATCGGCATCTGAAACTAATTTGCCAAGTCCGAGACCCATAGTAATGGCGTGAGGAGCTACTGCTGTGATTAAAGGCCAGGTTACACTACCGGTAATAGTTGCAGGATTAGTGCTTTTAACATCCGCCAATGTTGTGCCTGATCCTTCATTGAAATCCCAGGCAGCCGTCAAGTTTGCTGTTCCTACAGCCGCTGTGACAGCCATATCACTTAGTAAGTCGGCAGGAGTCATGGCTTTATCGTAAATACGCACCTCATCCAGTGAACCGTTTAATGGAAGTGTTTTGGTCGTGGTATTACGTACTCCAAAGTACAAGGCATCGGTATTAGTTATACCTGCACCAGCCTGACCGGCAGTGATCTGCAAAGTCTTTTCCAGTTTGCCATCTACATAAATGGAGCTAGTCGTACCGGTTACATTCAGCACATAAGCCACATGATGCCAATTGCCATCGTTGATTGGATACAAGGTTCCCACCGCCGGGCTTATGTCTGTGCCAGATGAAAAAGCATTAACAGCAAAATAGGCACCTGATTGATAAAGTTCATATCCGTCACCGTCACCATTTACTCGCTTACACACAAACATTTGGTTGGTAGCGGAAGTTGTCTTTACCCATGCAGTGATGGTAACACTGTGACCTGCGGTCACATTCAATGCTGCATTATCAGCTGCAGAAGCATACGTATTAATGTCATTAGGGAAAGTCAAAGCCGCCGGCGTAACAACAGTAGCTGCAACAGTAAACCGAATAGTATGAACAGTACCATTTTTCATGTTAGAACAAGGATCTCCGGGAGTATATATACCAAAACTCGGAGACTCATCAGCTTTTATTCTCATCGCAATATCACCAAGCACTGCAGTCTGCGGAACAGTGAAGGTTAGGGTTTTACCCGTAGCTTGAGCTCCATTATTTATGTAAATCGCAGTTCTTTCGTCCGCAGTGTTAAATACCCCATCGCCATTCCAGTCACAATAAGCATACGCATCCCCATACGGAGTATTCACTCCCCCATTGACGTTTAGGGTAATGGTTTGCCCTCGATTTACCGTAAATTTCGAAGCTGCTTCATCTGAAAACTTCCAATTAGGCGTTGAATATGGTGTCAATGTAAACTTCTGAACTCCATTTACGCTGACTGTACCGTTAAGCAGACCATAAGGTCCGTCTGTACTAACAGTGCTTGCAATAACGCAATAAGGGGGGTATATTACTGTTAACACTGATGTAACATCCGTCCCGGCAGTATACATTAAATTTGCCGGCTGGGAGGCTGTAATAATAGCAGTTCCACCTCCGGCAATATGTACATTACCATTCACGATAGTGGCAGCAGCCGTTGAGGACGTGTACTGAATGGCAGTAGGTGTAGCTGAAGCCGGACTGAAATCGGCATCTGTACCTGTTTTGCTAAGTGTGGCAGCCATAGTAATGGCGGTAGGAGTTGCAAGTGTGATTGCAGTCCAGTTTAAAGTACCCGCAATAGTTGCCGGATTCGTAGTTTTAATATCTGCCAGCTGGGAGCCCGTGCCTTCATTGAAATTCCAGGCAGCCGACAAGCTTGTGGTTCCTGAAGTCACCGTGGTAGCCATATCGGTTAGTAAGTTGGCAGGAGTCATGGCCATATCATAAATACGCACCTCATCCATCGAGCCGTTTAATGGATTTGTTTTAGTGGTTGTGGCACGTATTCCGAAGAACAAGGACAGCGTATTTGTTATGCCCTTACTTGCATTAGTAGAAGTTATCGTCGAAGTTTTTTCCAATTTGCCATCTACATAAATGGAGCTAGCCAATCCGGCTACATCCAGCACATAAGCCACATGATGCCAGTTGCCATCATTTATTTTATATAACGTTCCGTTAGCAGGACTTATGTTTGCTGGAGTTGTAGCTGAGTTATAAACAGTAACACCAAAATAGCCGGTAGCAGTTTGAAAAAGTTCAAATCCGGCACCGGTTCCTGCAGCGGCTCGTTTATAAATAAAATGCTGAGCTGTAGAGTTACCTGAAGCCGTCTTCACCCAGCAAGTAATGGTAACACTGTGACCTGCTGTTACATTCAATGCTGCATTATTAGCTGCAGAAGCATACGAAGTAATGGCATTAGCGAAAGTAAATGCATTATTCACGCTATACGCTGTTAGTTGGAACAGTGCCGAAATAGCGAAGAGGAGAAAGATTTTTTTCATATAATTTCGTTTTAAATTTTGTGTTAATTATAATGAGTAAGAACCACAACTTTTGATTTTTATAAAACCTTCGGTAAAGTCTGTGTTTGGTGAGAGAATAATCCTATAAGCCGGGTATACTTTGTCAGGGGAATGACAACATTGTGTTTTGGTTTTCATGATCTTAGCTAGTATTATTAATATTAAATATATAATGATACTATTGTATCATTGGTGCAAAGAAATATAAATGTAATTATTATATAAGATAGAAATGTCCGTAATATTTATAAATTCGTCCTAAATATACTTGTTGGTTTGATTTATGTTTATTTTATTGAAAATCTATAAGATACAACTATAAATATTTTACAATTTAGCTGAATGAAGTTGTTTAAAGTTGTATTTGTAAAATGATACAAAAGCGATAGTATTCAGGCATTTCCAATGTAAACTTTTGGTTTCAAAACGGACGAGAATTGCTTTAAAACCATCTAACCAAGCATTGGTTCTTCCGATTACAATATTATTTTTCTGCCCACCATCTGCAGATAGATTAAATAATTCGTAATTCGGCAAATTACCCAGTTCGTTCCCGGTTTCATTTCGCTGAGGATTTTTGTAGGGGGGGAATCTTTGCCCAGTTTTTATAACGCAAAGCAATTTTTACATTTGCTTTCACTACTAACTGAGTGCGACCTTTATTACTTTTTCCCAATTAAGCAGATA
>JBAWXD010000082.1:0-15223 GCA_037144275.1 Paludibacter sp.
GGATTAGATGCTGCCATTAAAAAAGCGTCAGATAAAGGGTATTTATACGCATAATAAGAGGAAAATTTCATCATGGCAAAAAAATCTAAAGAAGCAAGAATCCAAGTAATTTTGGAATGCACAGAGCATAAAGAAAGCGGAATGCCCGGAACTTCACGTTATATAACTGTGAAAAACAGAAAAAACACACCGGCACGTTTGGAGTTGAAAAAATACAACCCAATTTTGAAAAAATACACAGTTCATAAAGAAATTAAATAATATCTGAATCATGGCTAAGAAAGCGGTTGCATCGATGCAAAAAGGTGAAGGACGTTCATTTGCGAAGGTTATCAAAATGGTGAAATCACCTAAAACCGGAGCTTATGTCTTCCAGGAAGAAATTGTACACAACGAAAGAGTGAAAGATTATTTTACTAAATAATCCGGATATCGTTATTAAATGATACAAGAATCCTCTCATTTTTATTAATGAGAGGATTTTTTATGCGGTTTGCTCAAAAAAAAGGTTTAATTTTGTAAGCAAATTGTTTAAGTATAAGTTTATTGAGTTGAATTGTCGATTTGGTTGATCAGCTAAGTTTGCTGTCAACTATCATCTATCAACGGTTAACTATAAAAAAATGGGACTATTTAATTTTTTCAGTAAAGAAAAAAAGGAAACGCTTGATCAGGGATTGTCGAAAACCAAAGAAAGTGTTTTTTCGAAGTTGACACGTGCTGTTGCCGGAAAATCGAAGGTGGACGATGAGGTGCTTGATAATCTGGAAGAAGTATTGATTACTTCGGATGTGGGCGTGGAAACGACTTTGCGGATTATTGAGCGGATCGAAAAACGCGTTTCGCGCGACAAATATGTAAGTACCGATGAGCTGAATGTGATTCTGAAAGACGAAATTGCTGCTTTGCTTGCCGAAAATAATTCTGATTCACCGGCTGATTTTGATGCCGCCTTGCCTACAAAACCTTATGTTATTATGGTGGTGGGAGTAAACGGTGTAGGAAAAACAACCACAATTGGTAAGTTAGCACATCAGTTTACGAAAGCTGGTAAGAAAGTTTATCTGGGTGCTGCCGATACATTTCGGGCTGCAGCTGTCGAGCAATTGGTTATTTGGGGTGAGCGCGCCGGAGTACCGGTTATCAAGCAGAAAATGGGTTCTGATCCGGCTTCTGTGGCTTACGATGCCATTGCTTCGGCTAAAGCTAATGATGCTGACGTGGTGATTATTGATACTGCCGGTCGTTTGCATAATAAAATCAACCTGATGAACGAGTTGACCAAAATAAAAAATGTAATGCAAAAGGTTGTTCCTGATGCACCACACGAAGTATTACTGGTTCTTGACGGCTCAACAGGCCAAAATGCGTTTGAACAAGCCAAGCAGTTTACCAAAGCTACCGACGTTACAGCATTGGCTATTACCAAGTTAGATGGAACGGCTAAGGGTGGCGTTGTAATTGGAATTTCAGATCAGTTTAAAATTCCGGTTAAATATATTGGTCTGGGCGAAGGAATTGACCATTTGCAGGTGTTTGATAGAAATGAGTTTGTGGCGTCGTTGTTTGAGAAATAAGGATGAGCAAAAAAGGAATAGTTGATGTAATAACGCTGGGTTGTTCTAAAAATCTCGTTGATTCAGAGCAGTTGATGCGACAATTTGATGCGTTAGGATACAAAGTAAGGCACGATGCTGAAAATCCGGATGGTGAAATTGTAATTGTAAATACCTGTGGTTTTATAGGGGATGCTAAAGAAGAAAGCGTTAATACCATTTTGCAATTTGCTGATTTGAAAAAACAACAGAAAATCGGGAAACTTTTTGTAATGGGTTGTTTGTCAGAACGTTATTTGAAAGAATTGAGTCTGGAGATTCCTGAAGTGGATAAATTTTACGGTAAATTCAATTATACCGATATTCTGAAAGAAATTGGTCAGGAATACAGGGCTGATTTACGATTGGAACGAACGTTGACTACACCAAATCATTACGCCTATATCAAAATATCGGAAGGTTGTAACCGGACTTGTTCGTATTGCGCTATTCCGATTATTACAGGCAAACATCGATCGCGTTCGATGGAAGATATTGAAAATGAGGTGAAAGGCCTGGTTCAAAATGGAGTAAAAGAGTTTCAGCTTATTGCTCAGGATTTGTCGTACTACGGGCAGGACAGTTATAAGACGCTTAAACTTGCTGAATTGACCCAACGACTTTCCGACATTCAGGGAGTGGAATGGTTACGTTTGCATTATGCCTATCCGGCTCAATTTCCGTACGATTTGCTGAAGGTGATGCGTGAACGTGATAATGTTTGTAACTATCTGGATATTGCTTTGCAGCATGTAAGTGATACTATGTTGCAACAAATGCGACGGAATATCACCAAAGCTCAGACTTATGAACTGATTGACAGGATTCGTCAGGAAGTGCCGGGAATACATTTACGTACGACTTTGCTACTAGGGCATCCGGGTGAAACAGAAGTAGATGTTGAAGAATTGAAAGAATTTATCCAAAAAGTGCGTTTTGAGCGCTTAGGAGCTTTTGCTTTTTCGAATGAAGAAGGTACTTTTGCGTATAAAACCTACAAAGATGAAATAGCTGAAGAAGTGAAGCAACAGCGGGTGGATGAAATAATGTCTATTCAGCAGGGAATTTCGGCTGAAATTAATCAGGCTAAGATAGGACAAACGCTCAACGTAATGATTGATAGAGTAGAGGATGAGTATTTTGTGGGGCGAACAGAATTTGATTCCCCTGAAGTTGATCCGGAGGTGTTGATACCCATCACAACTAAAGGGATTGAAAAAGGTCAGTTTTATAGGACTAAAATTGTGGATGCTACCGATTTTGATTTGTATGGGGAAGCCCCTAAATCCCCAAAAGGGGACTAAAAGAATTGATTTCTTAATTTTCCTATATATCAGAAATATTCAAACTAACAAAGTCTAAAAGTCTCCTTTTGGGGATTTAGGGGCTTCCAATATTATGAATCACAAAGAATTAATTGCCGCCATGGCAACCAAAATGAACGCACCAAAATCGGTTGTGGAAGCATTGCTGGAAACAACGGTTAAGACTTGTGCTGAACTTTTACTGGATGAGAAAACCATAGGTTTTCAGAGTTTTGGGAATTTTGAAGTTCGCAAGAAAGAAGAACGACTTTCGGTTCATCCAGCCACTCAGATTCGGACGCTTATACCGCCAAAACTAGTTGTAAATTTCAAACAAAGTAATATTTTGAAAGATAAACTTAAAGATTTGCCGCACCATGAGTAAGGAAAAAATATCGTCGCAAGAGATTGTTGACCTTGTTGCTGCAAAGGCTCTGGTGAGTAAACGTGCAGCAGATGAATTTCTGAAAGTAATGATTTTGACTATCGAAGAAGCTTTATTAGCCGGCGATGTGGTAAAAATTAAAAACTTCGGAACTTTTAAATTGCATTGGAATGAACCCCGCAAAAGTGTGAATGTTCAGACAGGCGAAGATATTATTCTGTCTGGATATTATAAAGTAAGTTTCACACCTGATGCACAACTACGGGATCTGGTAAATGAACCTTTTGCTCATTTGGAGGCTGTCCAATTGGATGGTGAGTCTGTTGAACACAGCATTCCGGCTGAAGCCGTTATTGATCCTTTACGTACATTTAATGAGCAAGCTTCAGAAATTAAAAATATATTAGAGGAAATTAAAGGCTTGTCCTCAAAACCTGTTGTTTCTGAATTACAAGATGTGGAAAAAGCAGAAATTGAAACTGAATATGAAAAGTTTGAAGATGAATTGCCCACACAAACTCATGAAATCTTGTCGGTGGTAGTCGAGACTGAACAGAAAGAGGAACATGTAGATGTAGTCCAGCCGGTTCAACAAGCAGATACTAATATAGTTGAAGAATCAAATTCAACTGATCGTGAATACATTCAATCAACTACAGAAACAATACCGGAAATTGAATCAGAAGCTATTTCGCCTTTGGAAATTAGTGAGAAAAAGAAACATAAAGTCTGGTTGTGGATTTTAATAATTTCAGTGTTATTGGGAGGATCGGGATTAGGTCTTTGTTGTTTCTATCCACCGCTAAAAGATTCGGTTTATAAAATGACACAAAATGTTTCGCTTGCAGATATGCTAAATACTTTTTCGGGTTGGTTTACACCAAAACCAAAGAAAGTTGATATGACTGAAACTGTTGTCATTCCTAAAGATACGACAGCTATGGAAACTATTTCCGAGAATATTGTAGCAGTTGACAGTTTGCAGGTGTTGTTTGATAATCCTAGAGTATTCACTGAGTATCTTGGTACTGAACGTATTCAAGATGGTAGCAGATTGACCAAAATGTCGAAACGATATTATGGAAGTAAAGATTTCTGGGTTTATATCTATGAGGCCAACAGAGATAATATTTCGGATCCTGATCATATTTCGGTTGGAACAATAATCAAAATCCCCAAACTGGATGCAAGATTAATTGACGTTTCAAATGAACGCTGTCTTCAAAAAGCAAAAGAATTGCATGATATCTATGTGAAATAACTATTTCAATTAGAATTTGAAGATAGATATATTTAAAAAGTTCTGCATTTATTCACAATTGCAGAACTTTTTTTATTCAAAATATTTTAAAATTCAACTCAGAATATATAACTAAAAACTTTCTTTCCTTAATAATCTAAATTCAGGTTAATAGTTATTAAATCAGCGATTTAGCGGTTTAAATAACACTATATTTGTTCCGCAAAAATTAAATTATTCAAACGTAAAATAATATGATTCAATCTGTTGATATTAGGGAACTTAATGAACGCATTGAAAAACAAAGTTCTTTTGTTGATGCGTTAACTATGGGAATGGACAAGGTGATTATTGGTCAAAAACATCTTGTAGAGTCTTTGTTAATTGGTTTATTGTCCGATGGTCACATTTTATTAGAAGGTGTACCGGGTTTGGCGAAAACCCTTGCAATTAAAACCCTTTCTGATTTGATTAAAGGTAATTTCAGTCGTATCCAGTTTACACCGGATTTATTGCCTGCCGACGTAGTTGGTACTATGATCTACAGTCAGAAGAAAGAGGAATTCAGCATTAAAAAAGGACCTATTTTTGCCAATTTGGTATTAGCGGATGAAATAAACCGTGCTCCGGCCAAAGTTCAGAGTGCCTTACTCGAAGCTATGCAGGAACGTCAGGTGACCATTGGTGAGCATACTTACAAATTGGATGAGCCGTTTTTGGTAATGGCTACTCAAAATCCTATTGAACAAGAAGGTACTTATCCACTTCCTGAAGCACAAGTCGACCGTTTTATGTTGAAAGTGATTATCAATTATCCTAAGAAAGAGGAAGAAAAATTGATTATCCGTCAGAACTTACTGAAAGATAAACCGACCGTACTCCCAATTCTTTCTCCAAAAGATATTATTGAAGCCCGCGATGTGGTTCGTCAGGTATATATCGATGAAAAAATAGAACGCTATATTGTTGATATTGTATTTGCAACCCGTTTTCCACAAGATTATGGCCTGGATTCGTTGAAAGAAATGATTTCGTTTGGTGCTTCGCCCCGTGCTTCTATTAACCTCGCGTTGGCAGCCCGTGCTTATGCTTTTATCAAACGCCGTGGTTATGTCATTCCTGAAGATATCCGTGCGGTATGTTACGACGTATTACGTCACCGTATTGGTTTGAGCTACGAAGCTGAAGCCAACAATATGACATCAGATGAAATTATTACTGAAATTTTGAACACAGTTGAAGTACCTTAGTCAATTCATAATTAAGAATTCATAATTAATAATTAGAAATTGAATTTGTGGAAACGAGTGAATTAATAAAGAAAGTACGGAAAATTGAGATCAAGACACGTGGCTTGTCGAAGAATATTTTCGCAGGAGAATATCATTCGGCATTTAAAGGGCGTGGTATGACCTTTGCTGAAGTACGTGAATATCAATATGGTGACGATATTCGTTCCATTGATTGGAACGTGACTGCCCGTTTCGGACATCCATATATTAAAGTTTTTGAAGAAGAGCGTGAACTCACTGTGGTTCTGTTGATTGATGTTTCAGGTAGTCGTGAATTTGGTACTGTTTCCCAACTAAAAAAGGATATTTTCACCGAAGTTGCTGCTACTCTTGCTTTTTCTACCATTCAGAATAATGATAAAATAGGTGTTATTTTCTTTTCGGATAAAATTGAAAAATTCATTCCACCTAAAAAAGGGAAAAAGCATGTTTTACATATTATTCGTGAACTGATTGATTTCCAACCTCAAAGCAATAAAACTGATATTGGTGGAGCATTACGTTATTTTACCAATGCCATTAAGAAAAGCTCGACAGCTTTTATCATTTCCGATTTGATTGATAATCGTAATTTTGAAAAAGAACTGACAATTGCAAGCCGAAAACACGATGTGGTAGCATTGCAGGTATATGATATCCGTGAAACTGAATTGCCTGATGTTGGTTTGATCAAATTTAAAGATGCCGAAACAGGAGAACGAATCTGGGTTGATACCTCAGATAAACGTTTACGGACCAGTTACAAGCATGCCTGGGGAGAAAGTCAGTTGGAATTGCAAAAAACTTTCACTAAATCCGGTGTTGATTTGGTATCAATGACTACTTCAGAAGATTATGTACGGACATTGATGAAACTCTTTAAAATGAGAGCCTAACTAAATTCAAAATTTACAATTCATAATTTATAATTGCAAATTGAATAAATTGTATGAGAAAAACCTTGTTGTTTTTATTTTTCCTAATAACTTCATTTGCAAATACTAGCTTATTTGCCCAAAAAATTACTGTTAATGCAAAACTTGACTCCACTGTTATGTGGATTGGAAGTCAGGCACATTTGACTTTTCAGGTTTCACAACAGCCGAATCAGAAAGTACTAATGCCCATTTTCGTAGATTCAATAATGGGTGGACTGGAGTTGGTTGAGCCAGTGAAAATTGATACTTCCAAATCGCAGGATGGACATGTGTTGATTACACAACATTATCTGGTTACAGCGTTTAAAGATTCCCTGTTATATATCCCAGCTTTCCCATTCGTTTTGAATGGTGATACAGTGTGGTCTAAATCACTTTCGCTTAAGGTAGTACAGCCATTCAAAGTGGATACAGCATCCAAATCAATAGCCGATATCAAACCAATTTTTAGTCCTAAATTTGATTGGGCAGGCTTATTTATAACCATTTTATTGGTATTATTGGGCTTGATTCTTTTGGCTTTGCTGTATTACTTGTTAAAAAAATATTTTAAGAAAAAGCCTGTATTGACGGAAAACGAAATTAAACTTCTTCAACCGGCTCACGTGGTTGCTCTTTATCTATTAGATAAAATTAAACAGGAGAAAAAATGGCAACAAGGTCGTGAAAAGGATTATCACACCGAATTGACTGACGTAATTCGTGAATATATCGAAAGGATTTTCAATATTAATAGTATGGAAATGACTTCAGAGGAAATTCTGGATCATTTGAAGATGCTTCGGATGGAACAGAAATCTACTTTCCTGAGCTTAAAACAAATACTGCAATTAGCTGATCTGGTGAAATTTGCGAAATGGAATGCAACTCCCGATGAGCACGAATTGAGCCTTTTGAATGCATATTTGTTTGTAAATCAGACGAAAATAGAGGAAGTGGTACCTTTGGAAGAATTAAAAAAGGAAGAAATCAACGAACTATAGTTTGTGTAGAACAGACTTACAATAACTAAAGAATTAAATAAGAACAATGATTTTTCATAATCCCGAATATCTCTTTTTATTGCTTCTTCTCGTTCCGGTTGTATTCTGGTACATTTGGGAGATGCAAAAATCGGATGCCAGTCTACAAATTTCATCGCATCGGAGTTTGTTGAAATTCCCACCAAGCCGGAAGATAAAATTCCGTCATAGTCTTTTTGTCTTGAGAACATTAGCTATGGCTTGCATTATTATTGCGTTGGCTCGTCCACAAGCTTCGAACAGCTGGCGGACTCAAAATACCGAAGGAATTGATATTATGATGACGCTTGACCTTTCAGGTACCATGATGGCTGAAGATTTAAAACCAAACCGTTTGGAGGCTGCAAAAGCAGTAGCATCGGAGTTTATTCTTGCCCGTCCGGGTGACAATATCGGATTGGTAGTTTTTGCGCGTCAAAGCTTTACACAATGTCCGTTGACTATTGATCATGCCGTCTTAATTAATCTGTTTAATAGCGTACATTATGGTTTAATTGACGATGGAACTGCAATCGGGCTTGGACTTGCAAATGCTGTGAATCGAATTAAGGACAGCAAAGCCAAATCGAAGGTTATAATTTTATTGACAGATGGTTCTAATAATTGTGGAGACATTGCACCGATTACAGCAGCCGAAATTGCAAAGACATTTGGTGTGCGTATTTATACAATTGGGGTTGGCACAAGAGGAATTGTAAATATACCTGTACCAACGCCAATGGGAGTTCAATATCAGCAAATGCAATCGGAATTTGATTCCAAATCCTTACAGGATATTGCTAACCTAACCGGAGGAAAGTATTACAATGCTACAGATAACAGAAAACTTCGTCTGATTTATCAGGATATAGATAAACTGGAGAAAACTAAAATTAGTGTTCAACAATACAGCAAAAAGGAAGAACAATTTTATGTGTTTGCCTTGTTGGCATTCATATTATTATCGTTTGAAATTCTATTGAGAAATACAATTTTCAGAAGAATACCGTAAATAATTATGGGTTTCACGTTTCAGTTATTGGAGTTGATTTGGTTGAATAAGTTGAATATGTTTGAAAGGTTGAGAAAATAACTCGGAACGCGAAACTCGGAACGCAAAACACGAAACACAACACACGATACACGATACACAACACACGAAACGAAAAAAGAAATGTTTAGATTGTCACATCCCGAATTTTTATTTTTACTTCTGTTAATCCCTGTATTAATAGGCGTATTTATCTATACCAGCATATTAAAGAACCGTAATATTAAGAAATTTGGTACTCCTGAGTTGATCGCTCAATTAATGCCGAATGTTTCGTTTATACGTCCTAAGGTTAAGTTTTATATTCAGCTTTTTGCTGTTTTATTGTTGACTATTGTGCTCGCTCAACCTCAATTTGGTACTAAAGTAGAAAGTTCCAAACGTAAGGGAATTGAAGTGATGATAGCATTAGACGTATCGAATTCCATGATGGCTCAGGACGTTCAACCCAATAGACTGGAAAAAGCAAAACAGGTTTTATCCAAGCTGATTGATGGAATGAACGATGATAAAATTGGATTGGTGGTTTTTGCCGGCGACGCTTACACCCAGTTGCCTATTACAGCTGATTATGTTTCCGCCAAAATGTTTCTATCGTCTATCTCCACACAAATGGTTCAACGACAGGGAACTGCTATTGGAACTGCCATAGATTTGGCGATAAAATCATTTGGACCAAAAAATAAAGTTGCCCGTGCAATTATTGTAATAACTGATGGGGAAAACCATGAGGATGATGCTGTTGCAGCCGCTAAACTGGCTGCCGAAAATGATATTGTTGTTTATGTAATTGGTATGGGAAAACCCGATGGTGCGCCGATTCCCGTGCCCGGAACTATGAGTTTTTGGAAAGATAAAGATGGGAATGTGGTGGTTTCCAAGTTGAACGAGCAAATGTGTAAGGAACTTGCCATTGCAGGTAAAGGCTTATACGTTCATGCCGATAATAGCAGCAGTGCATTTCGTGTTATTACAAGAGAACTGGATAAAATGGCAAAATCGGACATTAAAACAAGTGTTTTTTCGGAATATAATGAACAGTTTCAGTCATTTGCCATACTGGCTTTATTACTTTTGTTGATTGATTTTTTCATTTTCGACCGCATTAATAAAAGCCTGACCAGGTTTAAAATTTTTGATTTGAAAGATAAAGTCACTAAAAATTAAAGATTACTATTTTACCGATGAAAAAAATATTCTATATACTGATGATGGGTCTGTTGACATTTACGGTTGCAGCTCAAAAAGAAAGCGGAGATGTTCGCTCGGGAAACAGATATTATAAGGACTCTAAATTTACCGAAGCTGAAATTGCTTATAGAAAAGGTCTTTTGAAGAATAAAGCGTCTTTTGAAGCTAATTATAATCTGGGAAATGCCTTGTTTCGTCAAAAAAAATATACCGAAGCAGTTGATCAATACAATAATGCATTAACTTTACAACCAAAAGAGAAAACGAAAATAGCTGCAGCTTTGCACAATACCGGAAATTCATTGTTGGTTGATAATAAAATTGAAGAAAGTATTAAAGCTTATCAATCGGCTTTGAAAGCTAATCCCAAAGATAATGACACACGTTATAATCTGGCATATGCACAGGCTATGCTGAAAAAGCAACAGCAAAATAAAGATAAGAACAAAGACAAGAAAGATCAAAATAAGGACAAGGATAAACAAGACCAGAAGCAGCCTCAACAGCCAAAAGATCAGCAACAAAAGCCTCAACCTCAACAGCAGCAGCAACCTAAAATGTCGAAAGAAAATGCACAGCAAATTCTGGATGCACTGTCGCAGGACGAGAAAAATGCTCAGGATAAAGCAAAGAAACAGCCTGTGCGTGGAACTAAAAAGGCCGAAAAAGACTGGTAAATTAAATTTACAATTTAATCATTTACAATTTACAATTGATTTGATATAGATATGGAACGAAAGAAACTTTATATATCGTTATTGCTCCTATTATTAACAACTTGGATTGTGCGTGCAGACGAACCAGTTAGGTTTGTTGCATCAGCGCCGTCTACTGTTGTGTTGGATAAGCCCTTCCAACTGGTATTCTCTGTTAATGCTTCTTGTAAGGATTTACGCGTACCTGAGTTTACAAATTTTGATGTACTGGCCGGACCATTTGAATCGCATAGTTCGAGCATTCAGTATGTAAATGGGAAAAGTACTTCATCGGTTGCTGTTTCATACACCTATACCTTACAAGCTCAAAAAACAGGCACATTTACTATTCCATCGGCCAGTATAACTGTTGATGGCAAAAAAATCACATCAAACGGAGTTTCAATAAAAGTATTACCGGCTGATGCTACTCCACCTCCTTCCAAATCGCAGGGAAATCAAGCAGGAGGCGGTGGTCAGACATCGATAAATGCCGATAATCTTTTTATTCGCACTGAGGTTTCAAAAACCAATGTGTATGAACAGGAAGCCATTCTGGTAACCTACAAGCTCTACACCTTGGTTGATGTGGTTCAGTGTAATCCAAAAAATTCCGTTGATTTTAATGGATTTATGAAACAGGAGTTAGACCAACCTGCCAATAAACAGATGGCACTCGAAAATTATAACGGTCGCAATTATGGCACTTTTGTGTTATACAAAGTGTTGCTTTACCCACAGCGTTCAGGTGTAATTGAGATAGATAAATGGAATTTTGAAGCTGTGGTTCGGGTTCAGAATCGACAAGCTGTACGAAGTATTTTTGATGATTTCTTTGATTCATATACCAATGTTTCGAAGTACGTAACTGCTCCGGCGGTAAAAGTGACAGTAAATGCCTTGCCAACAGCTAATAAACCTGCTTCGTTTAACGGAACTGTTGGACACTTTTCACTCAACTCCAATATAACAGCAACTGAGATTAAAGCCAATGAAGCTGTTACACTAAAACTCAATATTGCTGGTAGCGGGAATATGAAATTGATTAAAAATCCGGTTATCAAATTCCCTGATGGCTTTGAGTTATATGATCCGAAAGTGACAAATAATTTTAAAACTTCGCCGGCTGGAGTATCAGGAACAAAAACGATTGAATACCTATTCATACCACGTCATTCGGGTAATTTCGAAATTCCTTCGGCCGAAATCTCGTATTTTGATACACAGGAAAAAACCTATAAAACGATGAAAACTCCTGCATACAAATTGCAGGTTGCCAAAGGGGATGGAAATGAAGCACCTGTTGTGGCAGGTAGTTCAAATTATATTGATAAGCAGGACGTTAAGCAAATAGGGAAAGATATTCGATTTATTCAAACCGATAAATTCATTATTGCAAGGGAAGAAGAGCCAATTTTTGGAACATTGATTAGCTGGTTATTGTATCTGATCCCATTATTAGTTTCATTGCTGTTGTTCATTTTCTTCCGTAAGCAAGCCAAAGAGAACGCCAATATCAGACTAGTTAAAAACAAGAAGGCTAATAAAGTAGCTCAGAAACGCCTTAAACTGGCACAGAAACTATTGAAAGAAGGAAATAAAGATTCTTTCTATGAAGAAGTTTTGAAAGCAACATGGACCTATTTAAGTGATAAATTGTCCATTCCGGTCGCGTCGCTTACAAAAGAGCGGGTAGGTGAGGAGTTGGCCAGCTATAAGGTTGATTCTTCTTTAATCAATCAGTTTGTAGAAATACTTAATACCTGTGAATTTGCCCGTTTTGCACCAAATTCAGGTCAACAGGAAATGGGTAATCTGTATGATGATACCATTCAGGCAATTAGTAATTTAGAAAATGTTTTTAGAAAACAATAAATGAATAATTCAGAAACCAACTATATGAAACGCTTGATATTATTTTTGTCATTAATTCTGAGTTTTGCATCCGTTGCTTTTGCTCAGTCTGATGTTTTGAAACAAGCGAATACCTTGTATTCAAAAGGCAATTATACCGATGCAGCCAAGTATTATGAAAAAGTGATCTCCACGCAGGGTGTTGCACCCGAATTGTATTTTAATTTGGGAAATGCATATTATAAATCAAATGAAACCGCTCATGCCATTTTAAATTACGAGAGAGCCTTGCGTCTTTCACCAACTTTCGAAGATGCCCGATATAACCTGGAAATAGCCCAGTTGAAAGTGATTGATAATGTCAATCTAAACCAGGCTTTTTTTATTGGTCGCTGGGTTGATGGATCAATTAAGTTGCTGAATTCCAATCAGTGGATATGGCTAAGTTTGCTGTTGTTTTTTATAACATTGCTAAGCGCTTTTATTTTTATATTTGGATCATCGCGTTCTTTACGTAAAGTCTCTTTCTATTTTGGAACAATCATTTTAGCATTCAGCTTATTAGCTTTTATTTTTTCAGGAATACGGAAAGATCAACTCATTAATCATCGGGAAGCGATTATAATGACAGGGGTAGTGAGTGTAAAAGGAGCACCCGATAAAAGTGGAACGGAGTTATTTCAATTACACGAAGGAACAAAAGTGACGATTAAAAGTACGCTGGGCAACTGGACTGAAATAAAATTAGGGAATGGTAATATCGGTTGGGTGGAACAGGAAAATATAGAACGGATTTAAAAGCCCCCTAAACCCCCCCTTAGGGGACTTAATATATAGTTGATAGATTAATATGACTATCATTGAAATTGTTAAAAGTCTTGATACTCATTTGTTTCTCATTATTAATGGGTTGCACTCTTCCTTCTTCGATAATTTTATGTGGGTAGTCAGTGCCAAACTAACCTGGATTCCACTTTATCTTTCGGTTTTATACCTTCTCATTCGTACTTTCAAAAAAAATGCTTTATGGATTATTCTGTCGGTGGTTCTTTGTATACTTATCTCCGATCAACTTGCATCCGGACTGCTCAAAGAACTAGTTAAACGCCTTCGCCCTTCGCATATGGAAAGCCTTAAATCAGTTATTCATCTGGTAAAAGGATACGAGGGTGGTTTATATGGTTTTGCTTCTTCACATGCAGCTAATTCAGCGGCTTTTGCACTGATAACTTCCCTGATTTTCAGAAACCGACTTTATACACTTTCAATGGTTGGTTGGACTATTCTTGTTTCTTATTCCCGAGTTTATCTGGGCGTTCATTACCCCGGGGATATTTTGGGAGGAATGCTGATTGGTATCTTAGCTGCATATTGTTGCTATTGGCTAATTCGAAAGATTAAACCTCAACTGCTGACTTATCAGCCTTCTTCAAACGAAAAAACTCAGTCGATAATTCCTGTTGTGGTTTTATTTCTGAGCTTTATAAGTATACTTGTTTATAGCTTTGTTGCCTGATTTTTAATATCCTTGTTTGCTACAGTGTAATTTGTGCCAGGTACTCGACGAAGTTTCGACACTTCTATTTTTTTTGAAATAGTGGAACGTAATGTTAAACAACGATAGCAAGAATTATGCTACTTTGAACAGAAGAAGCTTTTCTGCATCGAAAATAGCAACGTTAATATCAAACCCCTGCTCCCAAAAATTCATCTTGTGTAGAAAATAAATAAATATAGGATGATGGTTTTGCACTGCATTAGGATGAATTTATGTGGCAGCATCAGGTAACATAAATTTTGAACAAAAACGCTACTTTGTTTTGATTACCTCAACCAGTTTAGAACATAAGAAATGCCCGTTTCAGTACAAATTCGACATTTTTTTTTTCAAAATACCTAAAAATTTTAGCTGTATTTTTTTTTTCGAATTAATTTCTATACTTTTACTCACTTGTAGTACATTTTTATACAGAATTCTGAACAGCTTCTCAAATCCTTTTATAAATTATGCGCAGTTAATAGGAATGCTTTATTTTTCAATAAAAACAAACTTGAAAATTAATATTTGTTTAATACAATAAGTCACTATTAATCAAATTAACCGAATTTAAACAGGAATGTCAGTTTTTTTTAGAATGAATACCATATTTGTTAGCTGAAGATTTAAAATCACAACTAGTTAGAATTTTTATTGAAAAGTTTTTCAATTAACCCTGTTGAGAAAATAACAACGACTGCTGCTACTACTATAACAACACTTAATGTAATGATTAATACTTTCTTTTTCATACTGCCAAGTTTGTTAAGGTTTAGGATTAATACTGCTGAGAAAAAAATGAGGTGGACATCTTATAACAAGACGATAAAAAGGTGATATAAATTCTTGAATATTGCATTCGCCAACGCTTTGGGATAGATCAAAAATACGAAAAAATTCATAATCCTAATTTTAAAAGGAAAAAACAAAGAAAAATTTGAAAAAAACATGTAACATCGGTCTCACTACTGGACTTCCCATGCCATAGGTTCGAATTCAAGATTAAGAATATTAGTGAGTTTAAAAGCATACATCATCCCATAATCATTATCAAACACCGGCCCCAGCATCTCATAATTCACCGAATTGACATTGAACCCTGGAATGGCTTTCAGGGTAAGTAGTTCACATTTCATGTGGTCATGCAGCATTCGGGCAATA
>JBAWXD010000083.1:0-14893 GCA_037144275.1 Paludibacter sp.
CGGTTTTCTGAACCTTTATTAAACTCTTTGTTGGAGAAAACAGAAAAAAATCAGTAAAAGAGATTTCAGGACTTTCTGTTCTGGTCATATTCTGATTAGTAACAAAAAGATTATCCTGATAAAGCTCAATATAACCTTTATACAATAAACATAGAAAACGATTTTGTTTTGATTCAGACTCAGTCATGCTATTTCTTTCAATCTGAAAACTTTTGAAAATGTAATGTACACCTTTAAATCCGAAATCAAATTCTCGAATATCTTCAGGGTAAAAAGTCCTGAATTTTGTATCATTATTAGCCTTAAACGATACCTTTGAATTAAAACAATTTTGATCTGTATCAAAAATTCCAACTCTAAACAAAAATATATTATCATGAGCCTGAATTGTTCCACAGATTGTATCATTTTTCAACGTTACAATATATCCGGGAACTTGATTTGCAGATATTGGCTGAATTATAAAGCATAATAAAACAACCAAAAACAGACTATAGAAACTACGAAATTGCTTGGTCATCTTTTATAATTTATTCAAGATACAAATAATCACAATGAATAAGCGGTTTCTGGTTCTTTTTTCCCAGCATTTCTCGGGATTTCTCGCTGTCGTACTGTGCTTTACCAATGCCAAGTGATTTGCCTTTGTGATTGATAATTTTCACTATATCGTCCTTTTCAAAATCCCCAATAATGGCTGTAGCCCCAATCGGCAACAAACTCACCGCCTTATCACCTGTCAGAACTTTAGCCGCATTCTCGTTCACGTGAATTTCACCTTTGGCAAAGCCTTCGCTGTGTGCAATCCATTTCTTTACACTCGAAACTTCCACTTTAGCAGAAATAAAGCGAGTACAAACTGTATCGGCTTTTTTGTCAAGCAGTTGAAGCAAAATTCCAACGCGCTTGCCATTGGCAATAACCACTTCTATACCTTCGTCTGCTATTTTCCGGGCAATGCTTGTTTTGGTGAGCATACCACCTCGCCCAAAGCTAGATTTCGAACTTTCAATAAAATCGGAAATATCTTGACCTTTTTCAATCTGACGAATCACTTTCGATTGAGAATTAGAAGGTGAACCATTGAAAATACCATCGATATTACTCAGAATAATCAATGCATTCATGTCCATCATCGAAGCAATCAGTCCTGAAAGTTCGTCGTTGTCAGTAAACATCAGTTCCGTTACCGAAACTGTATCATTCTCATTTACAATAGGAATCACTTTATTTTCGAGCATCACTCGCATACAATTCCTTTGGTTGAGGTAATGGCGGCGACTACTAAAATTTTCTTTCATCGTGAGCACCTGCCCCACCATAATGCCATGTTCTCGAAATAAATCGTAATAGTGATTAATGAGCTTCGCTTGTCCAACAGCCGAAAAAAGCTGTCGTTGATCCACTACATCCATTTTTTTAGTAATGCCCAGCACACTGCGCCCCGACGCCACTGCACCCGAAGAAATCATCACAATCTCGACACCTTTTTTATGCAACTGTGAAATCTGATCCACCAATGACGACATCCTGGTGATATCAAGTGTTCCGTCAGCACGTGTCAACACATTGCTTCCTATTTTTACGGCTATTCTTTTATATCTCAAACTCATAAATTTGCCCCTAACCCCCTAAAGAGGGAATTGTAAGTTATACTTTATTTCAAATTTTATTTTACATTTATCAAAGTCCCCTGAAGGGGGATTTAGGGGGCTTCCATATAAACCACATGCATCAAAGTTGTCCCCACTGCATTCAGGGTAGTTTTATCCACTTTATCCATCGTGTCGTGTGTTGTGTGCCAAAACGTTCCAAATCCAGTTCCTGATTTTGGATCATATTGAATAATATCAATCGTTGGAATTCCGATGATTTGATTCACGAAAATATGATCGTCAGTTATTGCACCACCTTTTTCGTTGATGAAAAACTGTCCGAAACCTTGGTTCTGAGCTGTTGACCAAACCTTTTCGACCACATTAGCAGCGTAATATTCTGAAGCCTGCTCGCGATAAAAAGTGGCTTGCTTTCCGCCTACCATATCTAGCAAAATACCAAAACGAGCAGAATAACCTGCCACATGGGGTGACTTAGCCCAATACTGAGTTCCGAGGCACCACGAATTTTCGCTACTACCACCGGAAGCACTTTCCGGCTGGCCATAATCTTCTGAATCACAAAAGAAAATATCCACACCAACTGTTGGTTTTTCCTTAGACATTAATCGAGCCATTTCAAGCAATACTCCCACTCCACTTGCACCATCATTCGCAGCCATAACAGGTTTTTTGCGAAATGAAGGGTCAGGATCGTGATCAGCCCATGGACGTGAATCCCAATGCGAAAGAAGCAAGATTCGTACTTCAGCTTTCGGATTAAATGAAGCTATAATATTGACTGATTTCAAAGCCGTTCCGTTATAAGCAATCAAATCAGTTTTTTGTTCAATCACTTCTGCACCAAAGCGTTTTAATTCTGCCGATAAATAAACAGCACAAGCTAAATGAGCTTTTGTGTTAGGAACTCTGGCACCAAACTCTACCTGATTTTTGGTGAATAAATAAGCTGAGTCGGCATTAAAAGTGGGAACATTAATAGCTTTCGCCTGACTCTGAACATTTTTTGTTGTTTGAGTGCAGGCTATTAAATATAAAACTGAAAGTAAAATGAAGATATTTTTTTTCATGTGCAACTAAATGAGCCACAAAGATAGAAAATAACTAATTAAAAAAATAAATAATGACCAATTAATAATTCGCGTTCCCTAGAAATAATAGAATACACATTAGTTAAAATACTCTATTTAAATTAGGGTATTTACTTTTTCTGTTTCTCATTTAATGAATATTAATCATTCTATTTAAACAAAAATTAGGATTTAAAGATTCGTGAATTTAATTGTAATTCTGGAAGCTATACGAAATGTAATAAACCTGAAAGCATCCCATTCCCCTATAAATAACTGATAATCTTTAAATTTAACTAAAATCAAAACTACATTTACAGCAAACTAAAATTTCTTTGTATCTTTGAACGTTTTTAAGCAAAACGCGAAACATCAAACACGAAATAATAATTATTCAATGAAACGATTCAAATCACTGAACAACATCTTCGGATGGGTGGCTTTTGCTATAGCTGCCGCCACTTACCTGCTCACTATGGAGCCTACTGCGAGCTTTTGGGATTGCCCTGAGTTTATTTCATCGGCATTTAAATTAGATGTGGGGCATCCTCCGGGAGCACCTTTCTTTATGCTGATGGGGCATTTTTTCTCCTTATTTGCAAAGGATGTGACGCATGTTGCCATTTTGGTTAACTCGCTTACGGCTTTGTGCAGTGCATTTACCATTTTGTTCCTGTTTTGGACCATCACACATTTGGCTCGTAAAATAGTTATCAAAACTGAGGAGGATTACACTACCGGCAATATCATAGCCATTATAGGTGCTGGTTTGGTAGGGGCTTTAGCTTATACTTTCTCTGATACATTTTGGTTTTCGGCTGTTGAAGCTGAAGTATATGGTTTCTCGTCGTTGTTTACAGCACTCGTTTTCTGGCTTATTTTGAAGTGGGAAGACAATGCAGATAATGCTGGTTCGGATCGTTGGTTGATTTTTATTGCCTACATGATGGGCTTATCCATCGGTGTTCACATTCTGAACCTCTTGGCTATTCCCGTACTCGTGTTGGTATATTATTTCAAGAAATATACGCCTACAGTCAAAGGAACACTTATTGCATTGGTTGCAGGAGTTATTATTCTGGCGGCGGTATTGTATGGTGTTATTCCGGGATTCATTGAAGTAGCGGGATGGTTCGAATTATTATTTGTCAACAAAATGGGCTTTGCATTTAATACCGGTTTGTATGTATATATTCTACTTACCATTGGTTTTATCGGCTGGGGTGTTTACGAATCGTACGTGAATAAAAACTTCTGGCGTATGATAATTGCCTTTATTGGGGCAGTTACATTGGTTGGGGTTCCTTTCTTTGGAAGCCATATTATCTTAGGCATACTTTTGATTATCGGAATGGGTGTTTTCTTTTATTATCGTAAAGGGAAAATCAGTCCACGTTGGCTGAATACGGTTTTGTTGATGATTGCCGTACTTTCAATCGGTTATTCGTCTTATGCAGTTATCGTGATTCGTTCAACAGGAAATCCGACGATGGATCAGAACAATCCGGATAATGTATTTTCATTGAAATACTACCTGAACCGCGAACAATACGGTGACACGCCGTTGCTTTACGGTTCTACCTACAACGCTCCGGTAAAACTCCGTGTAGATGGTAATATGTGTGTGCCTGAACAAAAAATTGGTGCGCCTACTTATACTCCGAAACCGAAGACTTCGGCTGCTGATAAAGATGAATATATCATTACCGGTTACAAAACGGATTACGTGATGGATGAGCGTTTTGATATGGTTTTCCCACGAATGTACAGCACTACGCCACAACATATTGAAGCATACAAACTTTGGGGAAAAATTGAAGGAGAAAAAATAGATTACGATTATTGCGGACAGCAAAAAAGTGATATCAAACCGACTTTCCTGGAGAATATGCGCTTCTTTTTCGAATATCAGGTGAATTTTATGTACCTGCGTTATTTTATGTGGAACTTTAGCGGTCGGCAGAATGATATTCAGGGTTATGGCGAAATTGACCGTGGTAACTGGATTACCGGTATAGGATTTATTGATAACATGCTGGTTGGCGACCAAACCAAACTACCATCGGAGTTGAAAGATAATAAAGGACACAATGCATATTATCTGTTGCCATTGATACTCGGAATTTTGGGCATGATATTTATGATTTATGGTGGTAAAGAAGGAATTGAAAGTTTTTGGCTGACATTCCTATTCTTTTTAATAACCGGTTTAGCAATTGTAATTTACCTGAATCAGACGCCATATCAGCCACGTGAGCGAGATTATGCGTATGCCGGTTCGTTCTATGCTTTCTGTATTTGGATTGGATTTGGCGTGCTGACAATAATTAAGGCTATTGATACTTATTTACCTAAAGTGCCACGTACAATAAGTGCTATGTTAGTCACCTTGGTTTGTTTGGGTGTTCCGGCATTAATGGCTCAGCAAAACTGGGATGACCACGATCGAAGCAACCGTTACACCTGTAGCGACTTTGGTCAAAATTACCTGGCATCGTGTAAACCAAATGCTATTATATTTACCAACGGAGATAATGATACTTTCCCACTTTGGTATAATCAGGAAGTAGAAGGAAAAGGAACAGATATTCGTGTCTGTAACCTCAGCTACCTGCAAACCGATTGGTATATCGGGCAAATGCAACGTGGTGCATACAATTCGGCTCCATTACCAATTTCGTGGCAGCCTAAAGATTATGTGGCCGGTAAAAATGAAGTGCTTTGGGTGGAAGATATCCTGCAAAAGCCACTGGATATGAAAACAGCCTTCGATTTTATTCTGAGTTCCGATTCTTCAACTAAAATGAAGGGTGAATCATTTATTCCGGCAAAACAATTGTTCCTGCCGGTGGATGCTCAGGAAGTTATCAAAAATGGTGCTTTACCTGCAAACCGTGCTTCCGAGATTGTTCCTCAGATTAATGTTGACCTTAAAAGACGGTTGACCAAGAGTGAATTGATGATTCTTGAATTGTTGAAAGAAAACCATTGGAAACGCCCGATATATTTTGCTGTAACGGTTGGTGAAGATTATTATCTTGGACTTAACGACCATTTTGAGCTTACAGGTTTGGCTTATCAGATTTTACCGGTTGGTGTAAAAGGTGCAGGTCCAAGTGTTAATGTGGATGAAATGTACAACAATATGATGAACAAATTCAAATACGGAAATATCTCTGATCCTAAAATTTATCTGGACGAAAATACAGCACGTATGTGTCACACCCATCGCATGATGTTTGCTCAGTTAATTGGAGCATTGATGGCTAAAAATGATACTGTTCGCGCTCAAAAAGCCTTGGATTATTGTAATAAAATGATTCCTGGAACAACCGTTCGTCATGATTATATGTCGACTCAACTAGCTGATTATTATTTGAAATTGCATCAACCGGCTAAAGCAGATGCTATTTTAGATGCTGTTGCTAAAGATTGTGTTGAATACCTCGACTGGTACTTTAGTTTAAACAAAGAGCAACAAAATAGCGTTTCAAATCGCATCGGTCACAACATGGCGGTTCTGCAACAAGTATTGCGCGTTAGCGATGAGGCAAAACAAAAAACTATTCTGGATAAATATATGCCTTATTATATGAACTTCAGCAAACGTGTTCAAATGTAAATGAAAGTCAGGTTTCCCGATATACTTCGTCCTTTTTGGGGGAAACTTGTTTGGCGTAAAGATTCATCAGAGAAAGTGATTTATCTCACTTTCGATGATGGACCTGTACCCGAAGTCACACCACAAGTGCTTCAAATTCTGGCACAATTTGATATCTATGCCACTTTTTTCTGCGTAGGTGAGAATGTAAAAAAATATCCCGAAGTCTACGCAAACGTCCTGCAATCAGGTCATAAAACAGGCAATCATACTTTCAATCACATGAAAGCATTTTCTGTCCCGTCTGCTGAGTATATTGAAAATGTGCAGAAAGCTTCCAGATACATTCAAAACAACTTATTTCGACCGCCACACGGCCAAATAACTCGTCCCTTAAGAAAATTACTTCAACCTAATTTTCAGATTATCATGTGGGATTTACTCACTTGCGATTACGATAAAACATTATCTCCTGAAACGATTCTGAAAAATATCAAACGCTATTCCCGAAATGGTTCTATCGTAGTTTTTCACGATTCAATTAAGGCTAAAGATAATGTGTTGAATGTACTTGCTGCTGCACTTGAATGGTGGAAAAGCGAAGGATATAGTTTTGGACAGCTTTAAAACTGATTTTTTTTCATTTACTGCTTACCGTTTACTGATAACTGATATGAAAGAATCCATTCTCCATTACGTCTGGCAAAATAAACTTTTCAGGGCTCACAATCTTGAAACAACTGATGCTGAATTACTGGAAATAATTGATGTCGGTAGAATGAATACCGATGCCGGACCTGATTTCTTTAACGCCAAAGTAAAAATAGGCGAAACAGTTTGGGCAGGTAATGTGGAGATTCACACCAACTCGTCCGATTGGAATAAACACAATCACCAAATTGATAGTGCATACAATAATGTAATTTTGCACGTAGTTTTTAAAGCTGATGGCGAAGTGTACAGAGCCGATGGCGAGTCTATTCCTCAACTGGAACTAACATTTCCTAAACAAATTGAAGATAACTATGAGCAACTATTCAGCGAAACGAAATGGATTCCATGTGCCGATAAGATAAGCCTTGTTCCGTCTATCTTTATACAAAGCTGGAAAAATGCTTTGCTTACTGAGCGCTTGGAACAAAAAATGACTGTGATTGAATGTTTATTGGCCGACACGAATCAGCATTGGGAAGAAGCTTTTTATATCACGCTGGCACGCAGTTTTGGTTTTGGCACTAATAGTCAAGCTTTCGAAAGTCTGGCAAAATCAATATCGGTTTCGGTTTTGGGAAAACACAAAGACAATTTATTTCAGTTGGAGGCTTTGCTCTTCGGTCAGGCTGATTTATTAATTACAAATGACTCCAATTCGTATGGGCAGGAATTACGAAAAGAATATGATTTTCTGAAAACAAAATATGAGTTGACTCCAATCGATGGTTCGCAATGGAAATTATTACGCCTTCGACCTGATAACTTTCCCCATATACGCATTGCACAATTTGCCGCTCTGATTCATTCATCTTCGAAGTTATTTTCAAAAATCATTGAACATCCGGAAATAATATATCTGAAAAAATTATTTACCTGCGAACCTTCATCTTTTTGGAAAAATCATTATTTGTTTGCCGATGAAAGCCCTTTGAAAAACAAGAACTTGGGCACTCAATCGATCCATAGTATTTTAATAAATACCGTAGTTCCCTTTTTATTTTGCTATGCCAGCCACAAAAATGACGAGGAAATGAAAGACAAAGCATTACAAATTCTGGAACAAATTCCGTCAGAACGGAATTCGATAGTCACAAACTGGCAAAACATCGGATTATCTTCTAACTCCGCTTACGATTCGCAGGCTTTTTTGCAATTAAAAAAGCAGTATTGCGACGAAAAAAAATGTTTGCGATGCCGGATTGGACATAAAGTATTAACTTTGCAACTCAACTGATTCTGTTAGAAATTCAAAGAATGAAATCAAAAATAAAAATAGCGTTAATCGTTATTGCCATCAGCCTGCTTGTTTATGCCTGTGCCAATCATGGAAGCGGACCAACCGGCGGGCCAAAAGATACTACTCCGCCTAAAGTAATGCGGTCGTCACCTTTGAACGGCTCGTTGAATTTCAAAAAGAAAGTGATTCAAATTGATTTTGATGAGATGGTTTCTATTGATAAACCCAATGAAAATATCATTATTTCACCTCCACAGCAAAAACCACCCGATGTAAAATCCTATGGAAAAAACATAGTAGTGAATTTCAATGAGAATCTGATCGATAGTACAACCTACACCATCAATTTTGGGAATGGAATTGTAGATTTGAATGAGAAAAATGCACTGAAAAACTACCATTTCTCATTCTCTACCGGAAATCAGATTGACACCTTACAAGTGTCAGGAACGGTTATTAATGCTGAAGATTTGAATCCGCTTCAGGGAATTATTGTTGGTATTTATTGGGAAACGGAAGACTCGGTATTCTTCAAAAAGCCCTTTCTCCGCATAGGACGCACCGACGAGACAGGTAGGTTTAGCATCAGCAATATCAAAAAAGGAAAATACAAAGTATTTGCGTTGGGCGATGCCAATCACGATTATTTCTTTCAGCCCGGTGAAAGCTTAGCACTCTGTGATTCGATGATTACACCCACTTTCCGAAGAGAAGAGATGAAAGATACAACTTGGATAGATTCAACACATATTGACACTATCCGGACCTACATGGGAACGCATTATTTGCCCGATAATCTTTCGCTCAGCTTGTTTAAGGAAAATAAAAAGCGACAGTATTTTGTGAAATACGAGCGAAAAGAACCTTATGTTTTTAGTTTATTTTTCAATGCTCCGGCAGCAAAACAGCCGGAACTGACGCCACTAAATTTTAAGTGGGAGAAAAAATATATTCTTCAGAAAAATCAAAACAACGACAGCTTAACTTATTGGATTTCGGATTCGACGGTTTGGAAAATGGACACTCTTCAGTTTAAGATGAACTATTTAAAATCGGATTCGGTGTTTAATTTAAAACCGGCAACTGACACCATTAATGTGGCAATGCGGAAACTTCGGATTAACACTAAATCAAAGACAAAAACAGTTATAAAGAAAGAAGCGTTAAAGTTCAACACTAATATTGGAGCCACTTTTGAAGTGTTTAATCCGATAACATTCAACTTTGAAGCACCCCTGGCAATAATTGATGTGTCGAAAATTAAGCTGCTTCTGAAAGTAGATACTATCTATAAACAAATTCCATTTAAGTGGCGGCAAATCGATTCGACTAAAATCAACTTTGCGATTGATAACAAGTGGATACCGGAGAAAAGCTATCAGCTTAAAATTGATTCTGCAGCATTTATCAGCATGTACGATCGGGTAAGTAATAAGCTGAAAACCGATTTCAAAATTCGCTCGCTGGATGAATATTCCAGTGTAAAAATGCTGTTGTCGAAATTCAATTCCAAGGTGGTTTTTCAGTTACTCGATAACAAAGATGCGGTTATTGCCTCCAAACCGGCTCTCGAAAAAGGAACCTTATTTCAGTATCTACGTCCTGGTGACTATTATATGCGCTTGTTTATTGACGAGAATGGGAATGGGATTTGGGATACCGGTGATTTAGGTACCCGAAAACAGCCTGAACAGGTTAATTATTATCCCAAAAAAATGACAATGAAAGCCAATTGGGATTTCGAAGAAACCTGGGATTATTTACAAATTCCGTTGCTTCAGCAAAAGCCGGCTGAATTAAAAAAACTGGCTAAGAAAACACAAAACTAAGGTTGAAAAAACATTAATTAAAAGAGCAACTGAATAGGAATTCCAATTCAGTTGCTCTTTTTTTTAAGGAGTCTTGCATATATGGTCAGAATAGATAGTCGTTAAATAAAATAAAATCTTAGGACACGATTTTTTTTAAACTACTTGTATTAATTTTTATATATACTCTGACACTGAGGTAGTAAAAAAGGAAAGCAGTTAGCAAGCCTGCAAAAACATCGATCAGATAATGCGCTCTTATATAAACGGTAGAAGCCAATAATACTAAATAAACAGGTGATATAAAGGCCAACACCTTGAAATATCGTTTAATAAAAAAATGTATCATTATCAAAGTCGAAATACCAACGTGTGAACTTGGAAAAGCTGCTGTGGGCATTTCTCCGGCCATTTGAGTTGTTTGAACCAAATTCATAAAGAAACCACCCTTATCGGAGTAGGGAATCAGCGTATGATTAGTTAAAAAATAGTTGCCTACATGATGGAAAATTCCTTTACCCACATCTTCCATTCCATTAGCTATATAATAATACTGTGGACCAACAGTAGGAAAAACCGAATAAATAAGATAATATAGATAAAATGAAAAAATGATGGAAGAAAAATAGAATTTGAAATAAGTTGAATCTTCGAAATAAAAGTAAAATCCGGCGATAACCATAAGTGGATAGTATGCGAGATATCCCATGTTCATTATTTCACTAAACCAGTGCTGAGGAAAATATTGAACAAATAATAATGCCGGTTGACAATGAAAAATATATTGTTCGAAATCTGCCATTAAAAAATCAAGATTTGGTAGTGTTTTGTTAATTTCAAAAGTTTCGGGATACCAGTAAGATAACAGAACGGCAAGATAAACATACCTGAGAAACCGGAATGTCCATATTCTCTTAAAGGAATCAATGAATGCAAAAAAACAAATTCCTACTATTACTAAAATCCGAAACTCGAGAAATCTAGCTACTGAATGCATATCGCTCTTAAAAAAAAGAACCAATATTAAAGTTATCAGTATATACATGAAAGTGAATTTTTCGGCTGGGAGAAAGCTTAATTTGAGTCTATTTAACATAGGACAATCCGGTAGTACCATTATTTAAGATAATGATCCTGATAATGAAAGTTATAATTAAGTATAAATATAATTATTCAAGTTTAGTACGCAAAATAGTTTGCAGGCAAAAAAACTACAGATTAATCAAAGGAATGATTTAACCCTAAAGAATCGCAATTAATTTGTTATGTGAATTAAAATACGAAATTACTAAGATTTATTGCTTTTGTAATACCGGCTTAACAAACTTTACAAGTATGATTGAAAAATTGGTATAATATATTGATTCAATAAAAAAATCATCCTCTCCGTCGAATGTCAAAATCCCGCTTACATTGGTCTCCAGACCCCTGCCAAACAAACAGAATGAAGAATAAAGATATTTATTAAGTTCGAAAATGGCAAAAAAATGTGTAAGTTGAATTCTTATGAAATAGATTGCCAAATTGAATAGCTACGGATTTACAACCAAGGCATGTATAGGCTTTGCCGCAATACTAAAATAAATTTCTATTCAAGTTTTGAATTCTGAAAATTAACCTTATATTTGCAACATCAAAGTAAATAATACCGATTGCACATCGGCATTAACAATTTAGACAATTCGTATAATTTGCGGCAGTAGCTCAGTTGGTAGAGCATCAGCTTCCCAAGCTGAGGGTCGCGGGTTCGAGTCCCGTTTGCCGCTCAAGAAACATTCAATTTCTACAGATAATTATGTGGAAAGACTTCTTCTATTTTTCGAAAGGACAGCGGATGGGCATTATTATTTTGATAGTGCTTATTTTATTGTCCTTAGCACTAAATTACTTACTACCGGTTTTCTTTCCTGTAACTCAAAAGGATGGAACTGCATTTCTTAGCGAAGTAGAGCAATTCAAAAAATCACTGGTTTCACGTGACAGTTTAAGGCAATTGGAATGGCAACATCAAAATGAAGAGCGTCAACGTCAGTATAAGCAAAATTCGAATAGCTTTCCAACCAAAAATAAACCAGAACCTTACAAACTTTCTACATTCGATCCCAACACAATTGATTCGGCAGCTTTTGTTAACTTGGGGTTAAAACCCTTTATTGCTGGCAATATACTGAAATACCGGAAAGCCGGTGGACGGTTTAAGACCAAAGAAGAATTTGGGAAAGTATACGGGATTAAGCCCGAAAAAATTAAGGAACTTGAGCCATTTATCGCCATTGCTGAAATCAAACCTGTACTGTCCGAAAAACCGCTAAAACGAACTGATATAATTGTTGATTTGAATTCTGCAGACACGACGCTTTTGATGCAGGTTAAAGGAATAGGGCGTGGTTATGCCAAAGGGATTGTACGATTTCGTCAGCAAACGGGTGGTTTTGTATCGTTGGATCAACTCAGTGAAATTTGGGGAATGAAACCCGAAAATCTGGAGCACATTCGCCCGTTCTGTAAAGTAAATATGGATTTGGTTCAAAAAATAAAAGTAAATGCCGCAAGTGCCGAACGCTTTAAAAGTCATCCCTACTTTAATTTCTATCAAGCCAAAGCTTTATACGAGCTTCGGCGAAAGAAGGGCAAAATCAAAGATATCAATGAATTAAAAGAGTTGTCAGAATTCAGCCCGGAATCTGTTCAACGATTAAAACCCTATCTGAATTTTGAATAAATTCACTGCATCAACGGGAAATTTAAACCATACTGGCATTATTTTTGTTATAATAATGCTTATAAACACTTTATTTTTAATCGGTTAAATCTAAAATCCGGACTTATGAGAACTAATACTAAATTTCTTTTAATTGCTTCTCTTTTGCCTTTTTTTTTGGCCTGTGAAGATCATCAGAATAATAACGATTTGAATAATTATGAGTTGGATATCGCTACGGTTCAAAACCCATACAACGAAACGTCCTTCTTCTTCCGCTTGGATAATAATAAACGTATGTGGGTGGATGAAAGTAATTTTTCGGGCTATGCACCAAAAGATGGACAACGCATTGTTGCCAACTATACACTTCTTGCTGACAAACGGGCAACCCACCTTTACGATTACGATGTAAGATTGAATGATGTCTATGAAGTTCTGACAAAGGGCATTTTCAATGTAAGTAAAGCCACTCAGGACAGTATTGGGAATGATTCAATAAGTATTGACGATATGTGGATTGGCAGCGACT
Organism: Paludibacter sp.; assembly: GCA_037144275.1. Taxonomy (GTDB): domain Bacteria; phylum Bacteroidota; class Bacteroidia; order Bacteroidales; family Paludibacteraceae; genus Paludibacter. The sequence goes on from JBAWXD010000083.1 coordinate 13,280, forward strand.
ATCTGAATGTTCAGTTTAGCTATCCGGGTTATAACAAAACACACTTTATAAATCTGGTAAATGACACCTCTAAGATATTTTCAGACGGAAAGATTCACCTTTATTTCAGGCATAATTCGAATGCTGATTCACCGGTTTATCTAAGAAGTGGTATTGTTTCATTCAATATTAAATCACTTCAAACCGGAGCTTCCGGTACCTTGCTAAATCTGGTTATTCATGTAAATATACCCAATCAGGCTGCTGAAAAAACCTATGATATACCCTATGACTTTAGTTTGACTGCTCTGGCTCCAAAAAGATTATTTCCAACGCTGATTCAACAAAAGTTCTATTGATTTGAATCTGTAAATTTTACAACAAAAAACCCATTTTCAATCTTGAAAATGGGTTTTTGTTTGTGAAGACTATTTATATATGATAAATGAACTTTGAGTCGATTAAATTCATTATATTTGTTCATACTTAAAAATGAAATATTGAAAACAATAACAGGAAATATAGTCGATGTGATTTCGAAAACGATTACTAAAGGGAAAATTCATATTGAAAATGGAAAAATAACAGCAATTGAACACTGTGATGATGTTGAAAATCAGTATATTATTCCCGGTTTTGTAGATGCACATATACATATCGAAAGCTCAATGATGCTACCGTCGGAATTTGCCCGATACAGTGTTATTCACGGAACAGTGGCTTGTGTCTGTGATCCTCACGAAATGGCCAATGTGTGTGGCATTGAGGGAATTGATTATATGATTGAGAACGGTCGTCATTCGCCCTTGAAGTTTTACTTTGGCGCACCTTCTTGCGTTCCATCAACACATTTCGAAACTTCGGGAGCTGAATTAGATGCAGATGCCGTGGAGAAATTATTGTTGCGCGATGATATCTATTTTCTGGCTGAAATGATGAATTTTCCGGGTGTAATTCATAAAAACAAGCAGGTTCATGCTAAATTAGATACCGCTAAACGGATAGGAAAACCCATTGACGGTCATGCACCTGAATTGAAAGGGGATGACTTGATAGCATATGCAGCCGGTGGAATAACCACCGACCACGAATGTATGACTCTTGCCGAAGCGGAAGCGAAAATTGCATTGGGAATGACCATACAAATTCGGGAGGGAAGTGCTGCTAAAAACTTTGATGATTTACTGCCCTTAGTTACTAAGTACCCCGACAAAATTATGTTTTGTTCAGATGATAAGCATCCGGATGATTTGCTGAAAAATGGACATATCAACACCCTGGCACGTCGGGCTGTGGCTGCAGGTTATGATCCGATTACCGTGTTGCGGATTTGTTCCCTGACGCCAATCAGACATTATAAACTGGATGTTGGTTTGTTGCAAAAAGGAGATGATGCTGATTTTGTGGTGCTAAACAACCTGATCGATTTTGAAGTAAAAGCTACTTATATTCAGGGCGAAAAAGTTTCGGAGAATGGAAATCCAACTTTTCCCCGATACATTCCGACAAATCTTATCAATCAGTTTAACGCTAAGAAAATAACGGTTGAACAGCTTAAGGTAATTCCCAAAGGAAATTCTCTAAAAGTAATAAACGTTGATGATGGACAGCTTTTTACACACGAGATCCTTTGCC
>JBAWXD010000084.1:0-14810 GCA_037144275.1 Paludibacter sp.
GAATCATCGTGTATGCCGGTCAGAAAAACCTTCATGTGAGTTTTATAAATCGGGATAAAAACCTTGTTTACTCAACCGATTCGGCTGAAATCGAACGTATTGCCAAGACTTACTGGCAACGGCAGAAATTAGATAAACCTGTTTATCTAATCAAAAGTAAGTGGTTTGCTGATGGTTTTGCTTGTTTTGAAGGAAATAAGGTGTTGATCTTACGTGACGATTTTCTGAAGAAGAAAACTACTCCAAAACCGATTGAACTTGATTATCTGATTATTGGAAACCGTCTTAAACCCAAAATATATCAAATTTTGGATTGTGTTCATCCCCGAAAAATTATTGTTGATAAGAGTATTTCGCGATGGTACACCAACGATATACGAAATGCCTGTAAAGCCCGAAATATTAGCTTCTATTCCATTGCCGAACAAGGTGCATATATCCTGAATATTAAAGATTAAGAATCAGAATGTTATCGTACTCTCAAAATCGTATTTTTTTGCTACTTTTGCATTCAAATTAAAAACAGAAATATGATTTCTAAAATTATTGCTGAGGAGCTTATCAGTAAGGTAAGAAAAGCGATTGACAGTGTAGAGAAAATCGTGATTGTAACCCATGTTGGCCCTGATGGTGATGCTATGGGTTCCTCCTTGGCTTTGTGGCATTATTTGATGACTATAGGAAAGGAACCGGTTGTGATTGTACCAACTAAGTTTGCCGAATTTTTAAATTGGTTGCCCGGTTCAGACCGAGTGCTCGATTATGAAAATCACAAAGCAAAATCTGATGAACTTATAACAGCTGCCGAATTAATTTTCACACTCGATTTCAATGCAGCAAAACGTATGGCCAGCATGGCTGATGCGGTAATGAATGCTGCAGCTCCTAAAATATTAGTTGATCACCATTTACATCCGGCTGATTACGCCAAAATCACAATTTCTTATCCTGAAATTTCATCAACCAGTGAATTGGTTTTCAGGTTAATCTGTCGATTGGGTGATTTTTCTGAAATCAATCTGGCTTGTGCCGAATGTATTTATACTGGTATGATGACTGATACAGGTGGGTTTACCTATAATTCCAATAGTCAGGAAATTTATATTATTATTGCCGAACTAATTAAGTTGGGTGTTGACAAAGATGAGATTTACCGGAAGGTATTTAATACTTATTCTTCTGACAGATTACGTTTAATGGGATTTTGTTTGTTTCAGAAAATGAAAATTTATCCCGAATATAAAGCAGCATTAATCACATTGACAAGCAAAGAACTTTATCAGTTTAATTTTCAGAATGGCGATGCTGAAGGTTTTGTAAATATACCATTATCCATTGCTGGAGTTGATTTTTCAGTGTTTATGAGGGAAGATGCTGACAAAATAAAAATATCATTACGCTCGCAGGGAACTTTTCCGGCAAACAAAGTGGCTGCCGAATTGTTTAACGGTGGCGGACATTTGAATGCTGCAGGAGGCGAAAGTTTACTTACTTTAGCTGAAACAGTTAAGAAATTTGAAGACGCGTTGCCGGATTATAAAGATTTTCTGGAATAATCTGAGTCGAAACATTTAAACATTAACATGAAATATCTTATTATACTTGGTGACGGAATGGCCGATGAGCCAATCGTGTCGATTGGAAATAAAACATGCTTACAGGCTTCCAATAAACCAACCATAGATAAAATTGCCACTCTTGGATGTAGCGGTTTGCTCGATACTATTCCCGATGGATTTGCACCAGGCAGTGAAATTGCTAATATGAGTGTGCTCGGTTACGATGTTCCGAAAGTTTTCGAAGGTCGTGGCTCGCTGGAGGCGGCAAGTATGGGTGTGGCTATCGAAGAAGGTGAAATGGCCATGCGCTGTAACCTTATTTGTATTGAAAGCGGAAAAATAAAGAATCACTCGTCCGGGCATATCAGCAATGAAGAAGCCACTGAATTGATTCTTTTTTTGCAGGATAAACTTGGAAATGAGCAGATTAATTTCTTTCCGGGAGTTTCATACCGTCATCTGTTGAAAATTAAAGGTGGTAATAAGCACCTAAAATGTACACCGCCACATGATGTTACCGGAACTCAGTTTACAGATGTTATGATTAAAGCTGACACTGACGAAGCAAAGGAAACAGCTGATTTGCTGAATAATCTGATTCTTCGTTCGCAGGAACTACTCGAAAACCATCCGGTAAACCTGAAACGGGCAGTTGCCGGAAAAGACAAAGCCAACAGTATCTGGCCATGGTCGCCGGGATACAAACCAGAAATGAAAACCCTGCAGGAACTTTATGGCTTAAAAAGCGGTTCGGTGATTTCGGCTGTGGATTTAATTCGTGGAATTGGCGTTTATGCCGGATTAAAAGTGATTCAGGTGGAAGGTGCTACAGGTCTGTATAATACCAATTACGAAGGAAAAGCACAAGCTGCAATAGATGCACTCCGCACTGACGATTTTGTGTATCTGCATATCGAAGCCAGCGACGAAGCCGGTCATGAAGGTGATGTTGATTTAAAAATTAAAACCATCGAATACCTCGATTCGCGGGTTGTGAAACCAATTTTTGATGAAGTTTCCACTTGGGACGAACTTGTAACCATCGCTATTTTACCCGATCACCCAACTCCTTGCGTTTATAAAACGCATACCTGTTCACCGGTTCCATTTATTATTTATCGTCCAGGTGAGAAAGCCGATGATGTAACCGTTTATGATGAATTTGCGGCTGAAATAGGAAGTTACGGATTGCTAAAAGGTATGGAATTTATGAAAACGTTGATTCAATGAAATATTACAGTACCAACAAAAAAGTGAGCGGCGTTAGTTTACAGGACGCCGTAGTGAAGGGATTAGCTGAAGATAAAGGCTTGTTTATGCCCGATTTGATAAAGATATTACCTCAGTCGTTTTTCGATACCATTGAAACGCTTTCGTTTCAGGAAATGGCATACACAGTTGCAGATGCTTTCTTTGGCGAAGATGTTGAATCTGATGCCTTGAAGAAAATCGTATATGAAACACTGAATTTTGATGTTCCGTTGGTGCATATAAACGATAATATTTACAGTCTGGAATTATATCATGGACCGACATTGGCATTCAAAGATGTAGGTGGACGGTTTATGTCTCGCTTGCTGGGCTATTTTATCCAAAAAAAAAGTGACACGAAAGTAAATGTATTGGTCGCTACTTCGGGTGATACCGGAAGTGCGGTGGCTAATGGTTTTCTGGGCGTGGAAGGCATTCATGTGTACGTGCTTTATCCAAAAGGATTGGTTAGTCCGATTCAGGAATGCCAGTTTACTACGCTTGGGCAAAATATCACAGCAATTGAAGTAGATGGAACATTCGATGATTGTCAGGCATTGGTAAAGTCTGCCTTTATGGACGGAGAGTTAAACTCCATACTGAAATTGACTTCAGCTAATTCCATTAATGTGGCCCGTTTCCTTCCTCAATCCTTCTATTATTTTTATGCCTATGCTCAGTTGAAAAAACTGGGAAAAGCAGATAATGTTGTGATGTGCGTTCCGAGTGGAAATTTTGGAAATATCACTGCCGGATTGTTTGCCAAAAGAATGGGTTTGCCAATCAGCCGTTTTATTGCAGCCAATAACCGTAACGATATTTTCTTTCAATATTTACAAACAGGTGTTTATTCACCGCGACCTTCAGTTTCTACCATTGCCAACGCCATGGATGTTGGAGACCCGAGCAATTTTGCTCGTGTGTTGGATTTATATGGTGGTTCGCACGAAGCTATTTCGGCTGAAATAAGTGGTGTGAGTTATACTAATGAACAAATTTCCGAAACACTGAAAACTTGCAAACAAGAAACCGGATATCTTCTCGATCCGCATGGTGCCATTGGTTACCGGGCTTTGCAGGAAAGTTTGAAAGCCGACGAAATTGGCGTTTTTCTGGAAACAGCACATCCTGCCAAATTCCTTGAAACTGTAGAAAATATCATTGGTGAGAAAGTGGAAATTCCACAGAAATTACAGGAATTTATGAAAGGTGAAAAGAAAAGTATATCTTTATCAAAGGAATTTAGTTCGTTTAAAAATTTTCTGAAAACACAAACAACCTGACAATCTGATTTCGGTATGAGTAAAAAAGTTTTTGTAAGCGGATGCTATGATATGTTGCATAGCGGACATGTGGCATTTTTCGAAGATGCCGCCCAATACGGTGATTTATACGTTGGTATTGGTTCTGATAAAACTATCAACGAATTAAAAGCACGCAAAACAGTAAACTCAGATGCTGAGCGCTTGTACATGGTGAAGTCGTTGAAGGTTGTTAAAGATGCCTGGATCAATCAGGGTGGTGGTTTACTCGATTTTTTGGAAGAATTGGAATCGTTGAAACCGGATATCTTTTTTGTAAATGCCGATGGTCATACACCTGCTAAGGAAGCTTTGTGTAAGGAAATAGGTATTGAATATGTGGTTAGTAAGCGTATTCCGCACGGTAATTTACCCGCTCGTTCAACCACTGCTTTACGTCAGGAATGTCGCATTCCATACCGGTTAGATTTAGCCGGAGGATGGCTCGATCAACCTTATGTAAGCAAATATGCCAGTGGCTCGGTGATTACCATTTGTATTGAACCTGATTTTGAATTTAACGATAGAAGCGGTATGTCGACCAGCAGTCGGCGCAAAGCCATTGAGCTTTGGCAAACCGATATACCCGATGGCGATAAGGAAAAATTGGCCAAAACACTTTTCTGTTTTGAAAACCCTCCCGGAACAACCTATGTGAGTGGTTCGCAGGATTCGTTGGGAATAACGATGCCGGGTTTGAATAAGTATTTTTACGATGGTGGTTATTGGCCGGAAGATATTCAAAGTGTTCAGGTTGGCGAATTGCTTGAGTGGATTGAGCAACGACTTTGGATGATTCCCCTTTACCCGCGTCATGATAATTATGATGTGTTGGCTAACACTAATATTAATGAAGTTGGAGCTAGAAAACTCAGCGAAGCAACTGAAAGCTGCTGGAAAGCTCTTCAACAAAAGGATGTTTTGGCTGTTGGTAAATACATGACCGAAAGTTTTGATGCACAAATTGCCATGTTTCCCAACATGGTTTCACCTGATATTTTGGCTCAGATTGAAGCTTTCAAGCCCAATGTGTTAGGTTGGAAAGTAAGTGGAGCAGGAGGTGGCGGTTATCTGATTTTTTTCAGCGAGCAGCCTATTGAAAATGCAATACAAATAAGAATCAGAAGATAATCGTCGAATGAGTACGCTCTTAATTTCAAGGTTAATCACTTAGTTTTTTCTGAAATTCCCCCCAATCCATATTCCATGGATCCGTTTTCCGCTCCGGGGCAATATCACTGTGACGAAGAACGTATTTTATACTGTATCTGTGCTGAATGTTTTTCACTAATGATGTTAATGATTTAATTTGCTTATCGGTCGGTTTATCCGTAACATCATCCGTAGTTACAAGTTCTATTCCAATGGAACATTGATTGACTGATGTTTGCCCATCCGGCAAACAACTTTTACCTGCTTGAAACGAAACATCTCTTTCTTTTACCAGTCTGAAAATTTTGCCATTCCGGGAAATCAGGTAGTGAGAACTGACGTGATATTGACGGAATTGTTTAAGTATCTGTTTCACACTGTATTTGTCACCAGCCGATTTGTTGAAAACCGAATGAATAATGATGGCTTCAATAGTTCTACCTGTTTCGGGTCTCAAACCGAAATGCACACTTCGGTCAATGATTTTTAATTCTTTATTGGCAAAAACTGTCGTTGTACCAAGCAGTATTAATATCAGTATGTTTCGGAAATTTGCCATAAATTATTTGATAAATAATCCATTAAAATACATCCAAATAATATAACGTGCAAATTTGCCAATCAGCATCGAAATAGCAACTTTCCACCAATTACAACGGAAAAAGCCGGTTGCAACCGCAATCACATCGCCAATAAACGGTACAAACGAGAAAAATGCAAACCAGTCGCCATACTTCTGAATCCGAACGGTATAACTCTCCATTTTTTCTTTTTTTACACCCAAATACTTTTCAATCCATTCAATTTTTCCCAATAATCCCACATAATAGCTTGTCATTCCTCCCAACCAGTTTCCAAGAGTTGCTACCCAAACGCAAGTCCATGCATCCAGGCCGCCGAAAACCATGGCTGAAAAAATGATTTCGGAACTGAAAGGCACAACAGTTGCAGCCAGAAAAGAGGCAAGAAAAAGGCCAATATAGCCCAACTCCATGAATATACTCATTTACAGTGGAATGTATTTGAAAGCGAAAAAAGCAAGGTTTAAAAAACAAAAAACAGTGAACAGAATTCCATAAAAATTATTCTGACTGAGTGTAAGTGGATGAGAAAGGAGCAAAGCATAAATAAAAGCTATTAAGGGTAAAAAACTGATAAACTGGTTCATGAAAATAACGGACAAAATGGCCAGTGAAACCAGTAAAAATAACAAGAAATTCAATTTGTTTCGGGTATGGATAGCATCGCTTCTCGACATAGTACTAACTCCAACGACACTTATTATTAAGATTACAGTCATCAATCCGGCATAGATATATTCAACCGGTGTAAACGTTGTAAAGTTGAAATTAAAATTCAGATTGGCGGAAAATTGCTGATGTAAATTCTCTGTTGGATTAAGTAAATAGATGGTTGATAAATAGAGAATCCATGGTGCTAAAGTCCCCATAACAGATGCCAAAAATGTACGCAAGGATAAACTTTGGAATATAACGAACCCAATCCAACAAACCGGAATCAGAAATATAAATTGATTGATTAAAAGACTACTGACACTGATTAATAAGCTCCCCAGAAATGCTTGTTCAGAAGCTTTATTATCACGAAGCATGTTGAAAAAGTTGAATACAGCAAAAATAAACAACGTCAAAGCAACCTGCGAAGTAAGTGCGGTATGCATTGGATACCAACAACTCATTAATAGCAAAAAACAGAATATAGGCAGGAATGTACGGGTACGGATAATGGTAAATTTATTGTTTATCTGTGCAATCAGAAACGAATTCACCAGTGTAATAATCAGGCTCAAAATATTTAGCAGAATCCCATTTCCCGGAAAAAAAGAAATTGAACTGTTAGCCAAACTTCTTTGATGAACGATGGGTAAATTTAAAAAAGATCCTGCAAAATCAGTCATCCACAAAGCTATGCAAGCTCCCACCAGCAATACTGCCAGTGGGATACTTGGAACTACAAAATTTTTAAGCGAAATCTTCATTAAACTATCAACTGTAAACTATTAACTATTTCAACCCTCTTCTCTTCAACAACGCATCCGGATTTGGATTTGAACCACGGAAATCACGATATAATTTCATTGGATCATCAGAGTCACCTCGTTCCAACAATTTCTTGCGGAACGCAGTAGCCACTTTCGGATTATACACATCGCCGGTTTCTTTGAAAGCCTGAAAAGCATCAGCGTCGAGCACAGCAGCCCAGGTGTAACTATAATATCCGGCACAATATTCACCACTGAAAATATGATTGAAATAAGAACTTCGGTAACGGACAATGATTTGTGGAATCATACCAATTTTGTCTAAGGAAGCTTTTTCAAATGCAGTTACATCGAAATTGGCAGTATCTTTCATACTGTGGTAATCCATATCGAGGAATGAAGCTGCAAGTAATTCCGTGTTTATAAAACCCTGATTGAACGTACCGGCTTTTTGAATTTTATCCATCAGTTCTTTTGGCATAACAGCTCCGGTTTGGTAATGGCGTGCATAAGTTTTCATAACCTGAGGTTCCCAACACCAGTTTTCCATTACTTGTGACGGAAGTTCTACAAAATCGCGTGCCACACTTGTTCCTGATAAACCTGGATAAGTACATTGGGTCATCAAACCGTGCAGCGCATGACCAAATTCGTGGAATAACGTTTCCACTTCATCCATGTTCAGCAGTGATGGTTTATCTTTGGTTGGCTTGGTGAAATTACCCACGTTGCAAATAATTGGACGGTTGTTTTTTCCATCTTTCCTGTATTGGTCTTCAATATTATTCATCCATGCTCCGGCACGTTTTCCGGCACGGGGAAAATAATCGGTGTACAAAATTCCGATCAACGAACCATCTGCATCACTCACTTCAAATACTTCTACATCGGGGTCATAAACCGGCATATCGTTCAGCTTTTTGAATTTCAGACCGTAGAGCTTAGTTGCCAAATCAAATACACCCTGACGCACATTTTCAAGTTTGAAATAAGGACGAAGCACTTCTTCCTCCAGATCGTATTTGGCTTTGCGCAGTTTTTCAGAGTAATACCACCAGTCCCACGGTTCCAGTTTTTCGCCTTTTCCTTCGGCATCCATCAATTTTTGGAGTTCTCCGGCTTCTTCTTTTGCTTTAGCCACAGCCGGAGTCCAAACGGTGTTTAGTAAATCATAAACAGCTTTCGGAGTTTTAGCCATTGTGTCGTCGAGGATAAAATCAGCCGAAGTGGCAAATCCTAGCAATTGAGCTTTTTGAGTGCGCAATTTCATGATTTTATTGATAACTGCATCGTTATTGCTGGCATTTTTATGATTTGCCCGGGTGGTATAAGCCAAAAGTAATTCTTTCCGAAGTTCACGGTTTTCGCTGTATTGCAACACCGGAATAAAGCTCGCTTTTTGAGTGCTAAATAACCAATTACCGGGTTTTTTTGCTTCTTTTGCAGCTTCGGCAGCAGCCTGAATCACACTTTCGGGCAATCCTGCCAATTCAGCTTTATTGGTCACCAGTTTTTTGTATGCATTGGTTTCGTCCAACACATTTTTTCCAAAAGCAAGTTGAGCCAACCCGAGTTCTTTGTTGATTGCACGAAGTTTTGTTTTTTGTTCGGGATTCAACGCTGCACCACTTCGGATAAAACTACGATGGTATTTTTCAAGCAAACGGATTTGTTCAGCAGTAAGTCCAAGTTTTGTCCGCTTATCATAAATCGTTTTTACACGGGCAAAAAGTTTGTCGTTCAGATAAATATTATCGTTATGTTCGGAGAGAATTGCTGTAATTTCGGTGGCTATTTTTTCCATGCCTTCGTTCGTGTTGCAGGAATAGAGATTGAAAAATACCGATGATACTTTTTTTAGCAACTCTCCGCTAAATTCCAGTTTTTCAATCGTATTGATAAAAGTTGCAGCTTCAGTACTGTTCGCAATTGCCTCCACTTCGGCCTGATGTTGCTTAATACCTTCTTTAAAAGCAGGCATATAATGCTCATTCTTAATCTTATCGAAAGGTGGTGCACCGTATTTGTTTTTGTAGGTTTCGAAAAACGGATTATCTGATTTTACACATCCCATAAGCAGGATTCCAAGGGTTAAAGTGAATACTATTTTTTTCATGTGACTATTTTATTATAAGGTGAAACATGTTTGAGGCACAAAGATACATTTTTTATAGTAAACAAGGAACAAGTAGACAAGGAAACGAGGATTGAAAGAAATAAGTAAACGTGAATGCAAGATTATTTTATTTTCAAATAATGCAGATGACCTTTTATTCAATTATTTAGCTTATCTTCGTGCTCTGAAAATTCAACTGATTATTCCTCCAATTTTTAAAACAAAAACTACATTAATTAATGGCAAAATCGCAAACCACGTACACGAAACAAGACAAAGAAAAGAAGCGTTTAAAGAAGAAACAAGATAAGGTACTAAAGAAAGAAGAACGCAAGCTAACCAACGACGGCGGTATGGATAATATGATAGCTTATGTTGATGAATTTGGACGTATAACTGATACTCCGCCGGATCCAACCCGTAAGACAAAAGTGGATATCAACAGCATTGAAATTGGTGTAGCGCGTCGCGAAGATGTGGCTGAACCAACAGAACGTACGGGGAAAATTGACTTTTTTGACGATTCGAAAGGCTTTGGATTTATCAAGGAAAACAATTCGCAGGAAAAATTCTTTGTACACGTAAAAGGACTTTTACAGGAAGTGAAAGAAGGAGATACGGTTACTTTCGAACTGGAACGCGGACTAAAAGGTATGAATGCCGTGAGGGTGAAGAAAATATAAAATTTACAATACGATTTATTTAAAAAGCGAGCTGGTTCAATTTGAATCAGCTCGCTTTTTATTCCAACGATTTACTGGAGTGTGGATGCGCTCTCTTCCACTCCGATTCTCAGTGATTATTTCGGCTGATGTGCCGGAATAGTACTACTTTAGATTTTGTGGAGTGATTGAGGAGAAAGATTTTAAACAAAAATATTTCCAAATCTCTACATTCATTTGCAAAAATATCTTTATATTTGCAACTTACTATTACAAATACCCGCTATAGCGACAGTGGCATTTACATATTTGCAAAGCGTTAGCTTTTATTCTAATTTCAGGTTAAAAATATTTTATAATCAACCAAAACACCATACAATTATGATACATTCAACTTCGCAGGAAACAAAACTCAAAATAATAGAACAGTTAATCATTCTCAACGATGATAGCGTTTTTTCTCAAATTGAAGAGTTGATTAGTAAAGCGATGCACCGACCAGCCTATAAAAAACTCAGCAAACAAGAACTTGAGAATAGGGCAATGCAGGCAAACAAAGATATAGAAAACAAGCAAGTGTTTTCACAAACAGAAGTTGAAAAACTTTCCCAAAGCTGGTAATTCATTCAAAATATAAGAAAGAGAAAAATTATCTTATAACAACATAAGCAAATGTAAAAATAACCTTATATTTGCAATTCATTAATACAACTCGTCCGCTGGAGCGACAGAAGCAATACTTAACATCAAAAGCTTATGCTTTATTGACAAAAGAAACAGTAAATATTTTTCTTGAATTACAATAGAAACAAACAAAATGAGAGCTATAGAAATAAATACAATGACTGATAGCCTGGGTCATTTAAAATTAGATTACCCTATCCATAAAATAGATAAAAAAGTACGTGTGATTATTCTGCTAGATGAAACTACAGATTACAATGATGACGAAACACAATGGTTGAATGGTATCAGTTCAAATCCGGCTTTCGATTTTCTGAATGAACCATCAGAAAACATATACACATTAAAGGACGGAGAGACATTCAATGATTAAAAATAGTATAGTGCTTGTTCCTTTTCCTTTCGATGATTTTTCTGAATCAAAAGTCCGACCAGCTATTTGTTTGACTTCTGAAATTGGGGAATACAAACATATAATTATTGCATTTATAACAAGCAAAATACCGAATGATTTAATTGAAAGCGATTTGATTATAACCAAAAGCTCCATAAATTCGATAGGAACTGGACTTGCTGTAGATTCGGTTATAAGATTACACAAAATAGTAACTATTCCCAAAAGTTTGATTAAAAGAAAGTTGGGTTCGATAAATGAATCCCTTCAAACAGAGTTAAATATAAAATTAATGAAACTATTTGAATAATACACACAAAATAATATAAGAATTCTCCCCCGCTGTAGCGACAGCGGCATTTACATATTGCAAAGCGTTAGCTTTTATTCCCGTTCTTGAAACTTATTAGTAGAATAATTATGATAAAAAGAATTTATATAGATACATCCGTTTATGGTGGCTATTTTGACAAAGAATTTACACATGAAAACGAATAATAGCAAAATAGGAATAACCAAAAAGATGCGCGAAATACGTGATAATTTAAGCATCGAAATTATGGATATGACCTTTGAACAAGAAAAAGAATATATCAAAAACCAGTTAGCCGCATTAAAAGCAAAAAAAGCACGATTGGCTAACTAAAGATTTAAAACAAATCATTTTCCCCGCTGTAGCGACAGCGGCATTACATATTTGCAAAGCGTTAGCTTTTATTCCAGCTCCATAAACTTCGACAATTTACATGAGCTACATATTATTTTAAAAATTATCTCTATTTTTGCAAATGCAACCATCAAAATCTAATCAGGATGAATTTACCCAGATATGAGTTAAAAGCAGAGAAATCATTAATTATTTTTGAATTTATTAGTGACGGTATTAAGGGTGAAATTCCAAAGATTATTAAATTCGACGAAACTAGTATAAAGGACGTTTATAATCTTGCATTTGGAGATAAAGATACCGAAACCGGTGAAATTGATGATACAGTAGTTTCCAACAATGGCGACAGTGAACAAGTACTTGCTACGGTGGTTGCAGCAGTGTATGCTTTTACCGATAAATACAAAGATGTGTGGGTTTATGCAACTGGAAGCACCTCGGCGCGTACACGGCTGTACCAAATGGGAATTAGTAAATATATAAATGAAATTAAACATGATTTTAACGTGTATGGGTTGTTAGATAATGAGTGGCATAAATATGAACCGAACATAAATTACACTGCATTTTTAGCAAAACGGAAAGAAAAACATTCAAAACATACAACATTATGAGTACAACAATAAAAAAACTAAATACAAGCAAAATACCTATCATTAGGATAGATAATAAACTAGAAATACTGAAAAACAAACCAATTTTTCAGCAAAAACTTAATATGGCAAACGAAACACTACGGATTGTAGGACTGCCTAAGCATTAAGCTCTCTCATTTTCTCGTCCGCTGTAGCGACAGTGGCATTACATATTGCAAAGCGTTAGCTTTTATTCTTGCCTTAGAAACCTCGACAATTTCATTTGCATAAAAGAATAAGTTAGTAAACGCCTGCGCCAAACGGCGTGGGCTTTAACTTATTACTTATGCAAGGCCGTCGAGGGCCTCTGAGGCGTGATACAGTTAGAGTACCACGCTTTTTTTATGCCTTAAAATCAACAAAATATAATATAAAGCGGAAACCGAAAAGCTTATGAGTAGGTAAAAATAAACTTTTATTATTATGAAAACAATAATTTCGATATGGGGATTCGCAAACATTGGTAAAACGAGTAGTATAATCCAAATTTTCAAGAAACTTAATTACAAAAATACATTTCACGAAGTAAACGTCTCAAATGAAGTAAAAGCAATTGGTTATTATAATAACAAACTCATTGGAATAGAAAGTGTTGGCGATCCACAATCTCGACAAGGTGAAAGTTTAATTGAATTTGCTGAAAAGGACTGTGAAATTATTATTTGTGCGTCTCGAACAAAAGGTGATACCTACAAAAACATTGATAACTTATCAAAAAAATATGGTTATCAGATCATTAGAACATCAAATTTTAGTGGTGGTTTTAAGGGAATTCTTTCAAATAAAATCGATTTAAATGACGAGTTCTCTACTTCAATTGTGAATTTAATTGACAAATTATAAATAAAATAACTATGAAAAAATTCTTTATACTATTGGTTGGAATATCACTTTATTCAAATTTGTTTGCATATGATTATTTTGCATATGTAACTGGTAATGCAACAGAAGTAAACTATCTCCCAAATGAAAAATTATTTGTTTGTGGGGACAACCAAATTAAACTTTCATATACATGGGGTGCAAAAGGAGTTGTTGACTCTGCTCAAATATTTTTAGATGGAGTGTTTATAAGAAATGTTGTTGCTACTACAGAAGTTATTAATAGAGTCTTTTGGAAATATACAATAATAAATATAAATGATTACATTAACGATGAAAAGATTCATTCAATTCGTTTAGGATGGTCAGTGAATCAACCTGTTAATTTAATCAAAGAGACAGGCAGCAATACTACAGTATGTTCGCAACAATCGCGAATACTGGCAATCCAAACAACAAATATATTAAAATGGGAAAGAAGTAACGATAATGGATTATCATGGTTGGACATAGCTTGTAATACGGGATATTATACCGAATCAACCCCAACAGCCGGCACTTATCTATATCGAGCATTAAATGGAGATGGAACGTATTCAGCTATCAAACAAGTCACCTATCAGAATGCTGTGCCAATTAGTATTACTGCAACTCCTGCCAGCAATACAAAAACGGTGGATACTTCTATAACACTTGGGATAAGTACTACTAATGCTACCTTCAGTTATCAATGGAATCTGAATGGCACTGCTATTTCAGGAGCAACATCGGCTACCTACAGTATACCCGTAATTAAAGCCGCCAATGCCGGAAGTTATACCTGCACGGTAAGTAACGGTTGTAACAGCATAACCTCGGCAGCGGCTACTCTTACGGTAAATCAGGCGGCACAGGTAATTACCTTCGCTGATATTCCTACCAAAACCTACGGTGACGCAGCCTTTGCACTGCCTGCTACTACCGATAAAGGATTAACTATAACTTATCAGAGCACCAATACGGCAGTAGCCACCGTCAGTGGCAATACGGTAACCATTGTAGCTCCGGGAACTTGTAATATCATTGCTTCGCAAGCAGGTACAGCAGATTATGCAGCTGCCACGGGTGTTACCAAAACATTAACGGTAAATAAAATAGCACAGACTATTACATTAGCTGCTACGGCTACCAAAACCTATGGTGATGCTACTTTTACATTAACTTCAACAACCAATAAAGCTAAAACGATCAGCTATACCAGCTCCAATACAGCTGTGGCAACGGTAAATGGCAATACAGTAACTATTGTAGGTGCAGGAACAACCGACTTAGTGGGTACACAAGCCGGAGATACCTATTATTATGCTGCACCATCGGCTACCCAAACCCTGACTGTAAACAAAGCAGCGCAGACTATTACATTCGGTGCATTTGCTGCTAAAACCTTCGGTGATGCAGCTATAACACTACCTGCAAGTACCGATAAAGGATTGACCATTTCATACAGCAGCAGTGATGCTACCGTGGCTTCGATAAGTGGAAATACACTTACAATCAATAAAGCCGGAATAGCGACTATCACAGCT
>JBAWXD010000085.1:0-14727 GCA_037144275.1 Paludibacter sp.
TACAGAAAATGAAATAACCTCCACTCCAGAAGAAATTTTAGAATCAAATTATGTAAAAATAAGGAAGAATCTTGCTCTTGAACTTCTTACAAAAGTTAAGACTTGTAGTCCTTCTTTTTTTGAGAATCTAGTAGTAGAGTTATTGGTGAAAATGGGATATGGTGGTTCGATTAAAGATGCAGGAAAATCAATCGGTAAATCGGGAGATGAAGGTATTGATGGGATTATAAAAGAAGATAAATTAGGACTAGACATTATTTATATTCAAGCAAAAAGATGGGAAAATGTTGTCGGAAGACCTGAAATTCAGAAATTTGTTGGTGCTTTGGCCGGACAAGGAGCTAAAAAGGGTGTTTTCATTACAACTGCTCGTTTTACAAATGAAGCAAAAGAATATCAACCAAGAAATGAAACAAAAATTGTTTTAATTGATGGAGAACATCTTGCTGATTTAATGATTGAATATGATTTAGCAGTTTCTACATCTAATCAATACATAATCAAACGAATTGATAATGATTACTTTGAAGAAATAAATTAAATTCGATTGTTAGAAAATTGTTTTTCTCATGAACACACAAATCAAACAAATTGCCGAACGACTGCGCGGACTTCGCGATGCGCTTGACCTGACTATCGCACAGGCAGCTGAGCAATGTGGTATTCCTGAAACCGATTATGCCCGTTATGAATCGGGAGCAAATGATATTCCTATGAGTTTTATATGTCAGGTGGCACAAACATTTGACGTGGAGACTTCAGCTCTTTTTTCTGGAACCGACCCTCATTCGTTAGCGTATTTTGTTACCCGCAAAGGAACAGGTGCAAGTATTGAGCGGACTAAGGATTATAAATATCAGGCGTTGGCGCATGGTTTCCGAAATGCAAAAGCCGAACCATATGAAGTTACCGTTGAACCATCCGATAAGCCAATTCATCTGAATATGCATTCGGGACAAGAGTTTAGTCTCATTTTGGAAGGAACAATGCAATTACATCACGGAGGAAGCGATATTACGCTCAATGAGGGCGATAGTATTTATTTTGATGCTACCAAACCACACGGAATGAAAGCATTAGGTGGTAAAAAACTCAAATTTTTGGCAGTTATCATTTAACGAATTAACCACTTTGCGAAACATAGTGACTTAGTGGTAAAACAATATTTCTATGTTAGAAAAATATTTAAAACAAACCCAATTTACCGACTTTGAGGATTTCAAAGCCAATTACAAACTTTTAGTTCCGGAAAATTTCAATTTTGCTTACGATATTGTTGACGAATGGGCGGCTAAAGAGCCAAATAAACGTGCTTTGCTTTGGACCAATGATAAGGGTGAATGTCGTGAATTTACCTTTGCTGAAATAAAGAAATACAGCGATCAGACAGCATCCTATTTCCAAAGTCTTGGCATAAAAAAAGGGGATATTGTGATGGCTATTCTCAAACGACGTTACGAATTTTGGTTCACTATAATTGCACTGCATAAAATTGGTGCTATCATTATTCCTGCCACACATTTGTTGACCAAAAAAGATTTGGTGTATCGCAATAATGCTGCTGATATTAAGGCAATTGTTGCTGTGGGCGAAGAGCCGATTGTAAGTCATATTACCGATTCACTGCCCGAATCACCAACCGTAAAAATGTTGATTTCCGTTGGACCAATTGTTCCTGAAGGTTGGCTCGATTTCCACAAGGGAATTGAAAATGCTGCACCGTTTACGAAAGTGGAAAATCCAAACAAGAATGATGATGTGCTTATAATCAGTTTTACATCCGGCACTACAGGCAATCCTAAAATGGTAACCTTGGATTGTGTATATCCGCTGGCTCATATTGTTACGGCTAAATACTGGCATAATTTGCACGAAGAAAGCATACACCTCACCATTGCCGATACAGGTTGGTTGAAAGCAGTTTGGGGAAAATTATACGGTCAGTGGATAGTTGGTGCATGCGTTTTTGTGTACGATCACGACAAATTTACGCCGGCCGCTATGTTGGAAATGATTCAGAAATACCGCATTACATCGCTCTGCGCACCTCCCACAATTTTCCGTTTTCTGATACGTGAAGACATAACGAAATACGATTTATCGTCATTGGAATATTGTACTATTGCCGGAGAGGCGCTGAATCCGGCTGTTTATGAGCAATTTCTGAAACTGACTGGTATAAAATTGAAAGAAGGTTACGGGCAAAGTGAAACAACACTAAGTATTCTGACTTCGCCCTGGACTGACCCGAAACCGGGTTCGATGGGACTTCCAAATCCACATTACGATGTTGATTTGCTTACACCCGAAGGTCGTGTGGCTGAAGTAGGCGAACAGGGCGAGATCGTGATTCGCACCGATAAGCGTTATCCGGAAGGTTTGTTTAAAGGATATTACCGTAATTCCGAATTGACTTACAATGCCTGGCACGACAATATTTACTATACCGGCGACGTGGCCTGGCGCGACGAAGATGGCTATTTTTGGTTTGTCGGCCGAAACGATGATGTGATCAAAAGTTCGGGTTACCGCATTGGCCCGTTTGAGGTGGAAAGTGCGTTGATGACACACCCTGCTGTAGTGGAATGTGCCATTACCGGTGTTCCGGATGATATTCGCGGACAAATTGTAAAGGCAACCGTTATTTTGTCAAAAGAATATAAAGACAAGGCTGGTGAAGAGTTGGTAATAGAGATTCAGGAACATGTGAAATCGGTTACTGCACCATACAAATACCCACGAATTATTGAGTTTGTTGAATCTTTGCCGAAAACAATCAGTGGTAAAATTCGCCGGACGGAGATTCGGGAAAATGACAGTAAGAATTAAAATTAATCAATTAAAGAAAATGAAAATCAATAATTTATCAGAACACAATTCCATTTTAAAGCATTATCTCAAGGAGATTCGCTCAGTGAAAATTCAAAAAGATTCGATGCGTTTCCGCCGGAATATGGAGCGAATTGGCGAAATAATGGCGTATGAAATCAGTAAAACCATGCGTTATAAAGCAGAAGAAGTAAAAACTCCGCTTGGTTTAGCTCCGACGGAAGTGATTGACGAAAAAATCGTAATAGCAACGATACTTCGTGCCGGATTGCCTTTTCACAGTGGTTTTCTGAATTATTTCGATTCGGCTGAAAATGCTTTTGTATCCGCTTACCGAAAATACAAAGATGCCCTGAAATTCGATATTTTTATTGAATATATTGCTTCACCCGATTTAACCGGTAAAACACTGATTATTACTGATCCAATGCTGGCTACAGGCGGTTCAATGGAGTTGGCTTATGGCGCATTACTCACCAAAGGCAAACCGGCTCATATTCACATTGCTACCGTTATTTCAAGTCAGGTGGCTATTGATTATATTGCCACGCATTTACCCGAAACAAAAACCACGGTTTGGGCGGCAGCTATTGATCCGGAACTGAACGAACATTCGTACATCATCCCAGGATTGGGTGATGCAGGTGATTTAGCATACGGAGAGAAATTGTAAATTGACCACTAAACCCTAAAGGGGAACAAGACAAAACCTTCATTCAGAAATGAATGGAGGTTTTTATTTTAAAATAAACTCAATTGATTATCTTTTGGTTGCACAATGGAGTACGAACCAAAAAGTTGATATTTTTCTCGTAATCGGGCAATTTTTTGAAAGAGGTTATTAGCATAATTACTTTCCAAATCCGCAGTTTTGTAGAGCTCTGAAAACTGAGGATAAATCTCCGGGAAATGGTTTTGAATCAGCTGAAAAAAAGGTACTTTCAGTTTCCCGCGCAAATGCAGTGGATAAGCAATAATTGAGTCAAGATTGAATTCTTTCGTCAACCTGAATGCAGTATCCAAATTCTCATTAGTATCCGAAATCAACGGAATTACGGGCATAAACGAAACGATTGTGTGCCGACATACACCCGTAAACTGGCGAAGCATTTCCATTCGTTCCAGGGCTGTTGGAGTCCCCGGTTCAATGATTTTTCGGGCAGTTTCGTCGAAAGAACAAATGCTGGTGGCAATATCAACCGTTGTGTATTTGGCCAATTCTTTAATCAGCTCATAATCACGCATAATCAGGGTTGATTTTGTCTGAATAAAAATAGGATTTCGAGTTTTTTTCAGCACATCGATTAGTTGTGGCAGCAGTTCGTACTTTTTTTCGGCATATTGGTAAATATCCGAAATTCCGCCTAATTTTATCTGTTCGCCTTTCCACGATTTCTTTCGTAATTCCGAGTATAAAATTTCAGCAATATTGGTTTTTACCACAATATCGCTAAAAAAGTTACTCAAGTTCAGGTATTTGTGTGAATACTGAGCAAAACAATACCGGCAACCCATGGTACATCCTCTGTATGGATTCACATCCCACGCCGTCGGAAATTCATGTTCATGTTTTGATAAAGCTGATTTCGCAAGGGTTTCCTGTATCATTTTGCGCAAATAACGGGTTTAGAATTTACGTTTTGGACGGGCTTGTTTCACCTTGAATAAACCCACAAAAAGAGCGTAACCAAACAATGCACCAAATCCGATTTTACTCATAACACCAAGCAAATCGGTGCTTTGCCATTCCTGCATTACTTTGCCATCTTTCACTTTACGCATATTAATTCCATGAATTTCGAGATTCTTTTTATTGGCTGGTGCTCCCATAAAACTTCCGGTGTTAACTGCAGTAGAGATAAAACGAATAGACACCATATCACCGTCAACCATGACGTTTGGAAACGCCATTTTCAATCCCGAAAATGCAGCTTTCATATCCTGCATAAAACCAATGTACTCATCTTTAGTAAATACAAATCCATCGCCGGTGTAAGTAAAATTGTCGTCGAGCAAATTGTCCAAATCATTCCATCGACCATCTTGAATTGCGATTGAAACTGCCAGTGCTGTTTCTTTTACTTGTTCTTTTTCCATGTTTGTCATTTTTTTTTGATTGTTTTGTGTTTGCAAAATTAGAGTTTATACTTACCTTTGCCAATATACTTACCAAATTGAAAGCACTATCATTTTGGTAAGTACTGCATAAAAAGATATAAGGAACAAGTAATTTTGTGGTATGAAACGGTATAATTTAAATGGTACTTTTTACTATTGTCCGGTCGATTTGACCCTTCAAATAGTAGGTGGCAGGTGGAAAGGAATAGTTATCTGGAACTTGCGTGAAGGAAAGAAAAGATTCAGCGAGTTGAAACGGATTTTGGTTACAATCAATGATAAAATGCTTTCACAGGTGCTTCGCGAATTGGAAGAACAGGGAGTTGTAAACCGGAAAGTGTATGAGGTAGTTCCACCCAAAGTGGAATATAGTCTGACCGAGGAAGGCATGAAACTTCTTCCGATTATGCAGGCTATGAGTGAGTATGGTGGAAAATTTGAAGTAGAATGAACCAAAATAATGTTTATCATAACTTCAAACTTTTTGATATTGAAATGCAAAGATGGTAAATAAAAATAATAATTTTAATAAGTTAATCGCCAAATTTGAATAGTATGAACAAGAAAACAATTGTAATTACAGGCAGTACGCGTGGTATTGGTCACGGACTGGCAACAGAATTTATGAAAGCCGGACATCAAGTTGTAATTAATGGTCGTGATCCGGAGAAAGTAGCACGGGCAGTTGCTAAACTCAAAGATTCATACGGCGACAATGTGGCAGGTGTAACCGGTAGCGTGAATGAATCCGAAACACACGAAAAGCTTATCAGCAAAGCGTTGAATATGTTCGGCAAAATAGATATATGGATAAATAATGCCGGCATACCTCAACCGCACCGTAAGTTTATAGATATTGAGGTGGAAGACATCAAAGTCATTACCGAAATAAATATATATGGTCTGATGCTCGGCACACGTGCAGCTGCACAGTTTATGACCAAACAGGGATACGGTAAGATTTTTAATATGGAAGGTTTTGGAAGTGATGGGCGGATGATGGATAAACTGAGTCTGTATGGCACTACCAAGCGGGCTGTAAACTATTTTACCAAAACAGTATCGAAAGAGATGGAAGGCGGCCCGGTACAACTGGGCATTCTTAGTCCCGGAATGGTGCGCACCGGGTTTCTGACACAGGCAAAAGAAGCACGTTCACCCGAAGAAGCAAAGCAGTTCAAAAAAGTATACGATATTTTGGCCGAAAATCCTGATGTTGTAACGAAATTCCTGGTTGCCGGTATTCTTAAAAGCACCAAACATTATGATCGCATTGAATTCCTGACAGGTGTAAAGCTTTTTGTTAAAATCCTAAAGCTGGCAATTGGATAATTAATAGTTTCTAAAAATTATAATGTTTTAAGGTAGGGATACCCTATCAGAAAAACATATGTTTTCGTAAACATAAAAAGCAAAATCTTTACGAGTATTTTGCTACAACAAACAGAGTTTATAAAATATTATACTACAAAAGTGTGATTTTATTGGGTTAAAAGTGTATTTTTGTCTCTCATTTTTATTCCATATTATATTATGCTTCGTATTAAATCGCTTTTTTGTGTTATATTTCTTGCATCGTATCTGTTTGCTCAGGATTTTGAGGTATCACCAGTATTAATGAATTTTACTGCCGACCCGGGCGAAATACAAAAAAAAGAAATCAACCTGATAAATCATTCCGGCAAACCTCAGAAATATAATCTGAAACTTGCCGATTATGTGCTGGAAAAAGATGGCAGCAAAAAGGGGATTCCACTTGGAACAAGCAAGCGGTCGTGTGCCGACTGGCTTACTCTCAACCCTTCGATTATTGAACTTAATCCAAATCAATCGGCTACGATAGAAGCTTTAATGGCTGTTCCAAAAGATGGTTTTGCTGCAAAATGGTGCCTTATTCAGGTGGAAGTGGCAAGAGAACAAACTACTTTTGAAGCAGATAAAACCCTTGCTGCGGGGGTTATGTTGGTTCCACGTATTATCATTTTGGTCAAACAATCGCCGCGAAGTAACAGTAATTACAAAGCTACCATTTCAGGATTGAAAGAAGTAACCAAACCAGGTGACAAACAACGCTCCTATGAAGTACTTATAACCAATAACGGTGATAATGTAATTGATGCTAATGTAAATCTGGCATTGGCAGATATGCAGACGGCAAAGGAGCAAAAATTCAATCCGATGAAAGTTTCGGTTTATCCCGATGCTTCACGAACAGTTACATTAAAACTTCCGGAAATATTGGCTAAAGGTAAATATGCGCTTGCAGCTATTCTGGATTATGGACATCGTCAACCGCTCGGCGGAACCCAAATATTACTTGAAGTTAAGTAGTTTGTAATTCATGATAAATCGTTTTTGTGTAATTCTGTTTCTTATTCAATTTTCTTTCATTGCTTATACGCAGGAAAGAACAGTGAACACCTGGTATGATGTGGCGCATACGCAACTTAAAGAATCTTACACAATCGTACGTGTGGGAAATGACACCCTGGTGAAACATGGCAAGTATACTATTTATTATTCTGATAAAAAACTATGGCAGGAAGGCAGTTATAAACATAATGAACTCAACGGTTTATGGAAGGATTATTATGAATCCGGCACCCTGAAACAGGAAATGCCATATGCAGAAGGAAAGCTGAACGGCATTCTGAATTATTATTACCCATCGGGAAATGTGCAACAAAAACTTAGCTATAAAAATGATTTGCTGAATGCTGAATCATTTACATATTTTGAAAATGGAAAACTACAGGAATCGACAACCTATCTGAATAACGTGCCCAATGGAGAAGTCAAGGCATTTTACGAAGATGGTAAACCACGTTTTGTAAAATCGTTCAAAAACGGAGTAGAAGATGGCACTACGGTTAGCTACTTTGAAAATGGAAAGATAAAAGAAAAGTCACTTAAAAAAGCCGGTATATACGATGGCTTGTTTACCGATTATTACAAAGAATTTGTTGATGGTGCTGTTAACAAAATGTGCTATTACAAAGAAGGAAAACTTACAGGCAAGCTCATAGGTTATTACCCAAGCGGAAATAAAAAAATTGAATGTACGTATGAAAACGACCTGATAAATGGGATTTTTACGGAGTTTTATGACTCTACTAAGGTATTGGTTCGCGAAACAGGGAGTTATCAGGGAAATAAGAAAAACGGCATCTGGAAATCGTTTTACAAAGATGGAGGCATTTACGGTACTGGCAAATTTTTAGACAATAGATTGGATGGAGTCTGGAACATTTATTCCCCGAATGGAAAACTGAAACAAACCGGAGCATATAAAGAAGGGAAAGCCACCGGCGAATGGCTGTTTTATTATGAAACAGGCGAACTGAAAAACAAGGGCTGTTACGAAAATGATTCAAGAACCGGACTTTGGATAACTTTCTATACAACCGGTGGAGTGATGACAGAGATAAACTTTAATCACGGACAGCGTGACGGACTGGTAAAAGGGTACGATAAAAATGGAAAACTGGTTGAAACCAGAATGTATATAAATGGAGAAAAAACCAATGAGAAGTAAACTGTTAACGGTTCTGTCAATAAGTTTAGTTTGTGGATTTGTGGCCTGTACCGTATCTGGGCCAACTAATGTGACTACCTGGAATTGTGCCGAAAGTTCGATAAAAGGGTCCAGAACTTATTTAGTGGATTTTTACAGAGAAAGCAAAGATACTACTTTGTACCTAATCAGTAATTTTCATAATACAGGTTTCGAAGGTACAGATGTGGAAGTAAAGATTAGTTCCGGCAAGTTAACTTTTAACCGACCACTTCCTCAAAATATTCCGACCACCTCGTATATTATAAAATCAGGATCTGGGGTTGTAAACAAAGAATCCAATGTTATATCAATCGATTATGTAATTTATGATGGGTTAAACGACATTGCTTTTCATGTGGATTATAAAAGATAAAATTATAAGAAAAGACACACAGTTAAACAGGTTTTATTGAGCTCTTTTCCGATACTACTTTCCTTTTTTGAAAAGGTTGTTTTAGTGCCCAAAAACAACTCCAAATTATTTTCCTTTCTTCAATAAGTTCTTATCAATTCCAACTATATATCCCATCAAACCATAGCGCGTAATAGCCGCTTTTGCATCGTCCATAGAGTCATACATGCCCAGGTAGTAAAGAAACAAACCATGACTTTCCTGATAATACACATTTTCTTTCAGTTTGTATTTCTGATTATAGTACGAAGGTTCACGATAGCTTTTCAATTCATCCAACTGAATGGTGTAAATGTTCGGGTTATCTGATATAGCACTTACAAAATCTAGCACCTCACCATTCTTATAAGCCGGAAGAGATGATTTATCTGTACGCTGCTTTGCAGGTTCATCCTTCGGTTTGAATACCTGATTCTCCGGATTCGCGGGTTGTTCAGGTTGATTCTGAGTTACCGGAGTAGCTTGACTTTTTGTTTGAGGCCAGGCTACTGGTTCGGCACTTACTGTCTCTGGTTGATTACCCGTTACCGGAGTGTTTTCCGCCTGACTAATTGTTGACAAAGTTCCATTTGTTGTAGCCGGTCTGTTATGAGACGGTTCAACAGATCTCAGGTTTGATGCAGGTTGCTGAGTTTGAACTATTTTGTCCAATTCAACCGGAATTCCGGTAATACCCGTTTTGGCAATGGCTTCTTTTGCAGCTTTTGAAGTAGGATAACTACCAGTATAGTATTTATAAGAACCATACTGTTCGGTATAATGGACATCTTCTTTCAGCTGGTACTTCTTTTTGAAAAAAGATGGATCGCGATAGTTTTTCAATGCAGCCAACTGAATGGTATAGGTTTTAGGAGCTTCTACTATTGGCTGTTTAACTTGCAGAGTCTCTTCGCGAACAACGGATGTTTCGGACTGGTCGCCAAGCGAGCTGAACTTAAACAGTTCATCACCACCATCAAACTGAATACCACGCTTTTTTTCAGCAAAGGTAAAGTCAAGGTTAATTGTCTTATTATCCGAAAACTGAACTTCTGTTTCGTTGGAATCAATAATAAACTGTGCGCCAAATACATTATTAACATGTACTTTAAATCGGCCGGATTTAGAAACATTTAAAATATACGATCCGAAATTATCCGTCAAAGCAGAATAATTCTCACCTTTTCTCCCAGTAGCGATTACACGTATACCGCCCAGTTCTATTTTACCTTCGGTACTGTTCGGATCACGCACAACAATAACCTTTCCTCTTATTTTATAACTTTCAGCAAGCGGTACATACCATATTCTGTCTTTATCATTAAAATATGATTGCTCTGAACCATTTAAAAAATACAAACTCTGAAGATTCACTAATGGGTTGAAACTTATCATATATTTATCTTTTGGCAGATTTTCATATTCAATAGCACCACTTACATGAGACAACAACTGAACTTCCGGTATTGTACTTGGAGTTGTAGAATTCGTACGGTCTTTCTGAATATTGACCAATATATTCGAAACAGGCGGTTCATTCTCGGTTTTTATTCCATTTCCATCCAGATCATTGAAAAATATAGTTTTGAGGTTGTAGTATTTAATTCGTGGTTGCTGAATGTTGAATGACTTCGTTACACCAACTACCAGATTGATATCTTTGGTACTTATCCTTCCCTGATTATCGTCTACACGAGTGTTTGAGTACATAAATCCACTGACTGAAATATTCCATCCACTTTTAAAAAATTGATCATACTTCACATTAAACGAAACATTCTCTCGTCCTGAAGGCATGTAATAGGCATAATTCATAGAGGCACTCAGTTTTACTTTCCGGTTAAAAAAGAAATTCTCGTACGATGGGCGAACCTGAATGCTTCGGGTAATGGTTGGGGTTGCATCTATCAACACACTCCGGTATAAATCTGTAGTAGACCCACTTGTATAATAGGCATTTACTCTCCACACATTATCAAAATAACTTACACCCGCCGAGTAGTAAATGTTTTTATCAAATGAATAATTTTGTAGAGCCGGATCGTCTGTTTTGTAATAGAAACGAATATTACTGACTGTCAGATTTGGAGTGATAGATCTGTATCCATCAAATTTAACGGTAACAGCACACCATACTCCAGGCTGATAGCTTATATATTCAGATTTGTAATGGGTAAAAGAATTATAAGACTGACGGATGGAACCAATATAATTTGGTCCTAACTGATATATGACATTTGGAGTGCTAAGTGAAGTGCTGAGTCTGAAATTATCATTCGTATCATAATTTGCTGAGTTGAAAAAATTATAGGGGAAACGTGTTATGGCGTATTTAAGATGACTTCCGTAAAGTGTCATCCCCCAATTATCATTAATTGTATATCGGCTATCCAGATATGTTTGCTGAAGTCCTGAATTCTGAATGTAATTGTGCTCGGAATTCAACGAACTCAATCTTAGATTAAATTTTTTATAACGAACATTGTAGTTGATGTTGTAACTGTAACCCAGAACACTGGTGTCGCGAGGCAAAATTTTATTATAGTCTGATTTAGATCCGAGAAACTGAACAGAAATAGAATGATATTTTAAAAAACTCATACTCAAACCCAATAAACCTGAAGTAGCTTGATAGGTTCCGTCGGCTATGCCGTCGTGAGTTAGCTCAGAACTTACCGAAAAATTCTTGAATGACTTGCTATAACCAACAAATTCACCAATGATTTGTGAATAAGGATTTTGAGTCACAGCATACGAAAATGAATTCTGCCGATTAGGGTTAAATACTCCTGAAATACCTCTACCATTAATGCTGTGTAAACTTCCTCCGCTAATATTATAACCTAACTGGACACTATTGTGATTGTCAGTATACTTTAGATTATAGACAAACTGACGATTAAGATCAAAAACTTCGCTGGTATTCCCAATTCCAAAATTCTGAATGCCGGCAATATACTGCAACTCCCTGTTTTCAGGGAAAAGCAAACTACCATATAATCTGAAATTGTGACGTACATCACTGTTTGACATTAGATTATAAACCTGATAATCCAGATTGAGCGGTGAAGAACTTTGAAGTCGTTGATTTACATAACTGCTGTTAAGTTTATGAATCTGTATAGCTGTGCTCTTCTCAATTTTTTCAGTTTCAGCGGTCACTTTTATGGCCGATTCTTTCCAATTATTTTCATACCTGATTTTTTCAGCAAAACTTAGTTTATTCTGAATGAATACCGAGTGTAAAATAGTTGTATCTGTAAATGCCTTTAGATTTACATATTCTAGCATGTTATTTAATGAATTCTCACTAAAAGACAGTAGTTTTCCAGCATCGAGTTTTAATTTTATCAGTTCGTTAGTGTTACCTTTGTTTGTGAGCTTTATTTCGAAAATAGTTTTGGGGCTGCTCTCGGTAATATAGGCAGTGGTCCTGTTTGTGGTCATTTCCCATTTTATCACAGATGGCAAGGTAAGATAGGTGTTAGCGCTGATTAACTGTTTGGATGTGCGGAAGCTAGCATTAATTATATAAGCTATACCTCCGATTGCATTGGATTTAGGAGATATACGAATGGGGACAAAAACCGTATCTCCGGGAAGAATTACTGTTAGCTCAGTCGGATAGCTGATAATTTTCCATTCTTCAGGAATATTAAAAGTCAGATTTCCGGTTATTTTTTTTGAAGAGCTGTTACAAATTGTTAGTACATTAAAATACAGATCGGTCGATTTAATACTATCGTTTGACTTTACAAACTTCATTTCTATGTTGAAACCTGAGTCTTGAGCAAAACAACCAATATTTAAATTGCTGAATAGAAGGCTAAAACTTATCCATAAGATCATTAACGACCTCAGAGTAATAGTGGAATAGCTGTTGTTAAGAATCACTGTTTTCTGAATTTGAGCATGTCATTAATCGTCAAAAACCCAATCCCGTAGGCACTAATTCAAATTCTATTTCCACATTGTAGTAATCAGGTTCTTCACCTAATAAATTCCCGTTTCCACCCGAAATGGTTGGTTTTCCACACTCGAAAGAAATATTCAGCTGTGCATTTGTCCAAGTCAAATCATGCCAGGTCAGATTGGTAAATGAGAATAAAGGCATCCAGTTCGATGATAGATCCAAATATCCGTATGATGTTCCAGACTCAAGTCCGGTAGCATTCTCAGCTTTAACACGAATCCTGTTTAACGGAATAGAATAGGAATCACCTTTTATTACATTTTGGTTATTGAATGTTCTGAAATTAAGTACAAATCCTTGAAGAATATGTCCAACTTTGGCCGAATCAGCCAAAGAAATACCAAAACGTGTACCCGGGTTTATTTCTACACCTTTTTTAATTTTATCCATAGTGCTAAAATTAAAAGGTATGGAACTTCCATACATAACATTTATCCGGGCATAATTCCACTCTTGAGACACAGCCTGTTCACTACTGCTAAGAATTAGCAATAGAAACAGGATTTGTCTTAAATAGGAAGGAATCATTTGGCAGGTAGCATGTTGAATATATGCGACAAAAAGATTGACCAACATAAACCATGTCGATCAATCTTCCTGTTATGCAGATATAAATTTATTAGTTATCCATTTCTAGATCAAATACTACACTGGCTACATATCTGTCTGGAGAAGGACTTGTAGTTTGATCAATAATTGCCACAGAGTTCATTGGAGTTGTTTTTAATTGACTTTCTTTTGTTCCAACGCGCCAGCTCATTTTAAATGAATTATCACTTGCATCACCGGCATCTGAGTGACCTACGGCAGCTCCTGCCTGATTGTTATCTTCAATCAACAATGTAGGATAAGCTTGTAAAGCAGCAACTTCCTGGCCACCTTTAGTCGGATGACTGTAAAGTTCAGCAGAACTTGTTCCTTTTGTTGCAGAACTTTCAAACGAATGTGCAGCTAATGTTGATAGTGCAAAACCTACATTGTCCAGAGATAAAATGTGAGATGGATCATCTGTGCCTTGAAAATCTGCAGTTTCAGAACCATAAGTAAGTTTCCAACGGGTTGAAGAAGAAACGGTGAAGTTGGTTTCATACATTACTCCGGTAGTTCCTCCAATAGCGTCTGCTGATATACCATTTTTGTAATCATTAATGGTGTTAAAAACAAATTCGATGTTGCCACCATTTGTAATCGTCATACGCATTACCTGATTAAGGTTTACTGCAACAGGAATAACATTTCTGTCTTTAACTGCTTGCCCAAAAACTGTTGCAGAACATAACAACAAAACTGCAAAGAAATTAATTTTTCTCATAATAAATAATTTTTTTTAATGTGAATAAAATTTTAATATAATTGATTAGAAATCTTTACAACTTAAAAATAGTAGAATGTTTTTTTGTGCCAAATTCAGTCGAGTAAAATTGCATATTTAATCGCTTATTTATAAAAAAAAATGCAGCAAATAATGCTACAAATGAATAGAAATAGTGCTACAAAAATAGCGTTTTTTTTATTCTTACAATTTTTTTTGATTATTAAATTCAAAAATATTTACTTTTCTTTTTTATCAATAGAATAGGGCATCTTCAATGTTTTAATATTCAGATAATTAATTTTTTAAAATTTGTAACTATTACAAATAAATTTTATATGTAGTATTTTATATTTAACAATTAACACACAACCAATGTTAACAAAACGGCAAAAAAATCTTATTTTCATTTTCAATATACAGTTTTTATACTTAAAATACAGAAATCAATCTTCAAAAAAGTGGCATAAATTTAAAATTTCAATGCAATTCACTAGCTAAATTAATTCATAAAAACGTATTGACTAAAATAGATAAATTTATATTCA
>JBAWXD010000086.1:0-14726 GCA_037144275.1 Paludibacter sp.
CCATGCAAAATACGAAGGAGCTGTTGTTGCCGTAGAGGTTGTCAACACGCCCGACCCTGTTGCACCTGTAACAGGACTGGAAAGATACCAGTTACGGCCACCACTTATAAATTGAGAAACATTGGTATTAGTAGCAGTCAATGTTCCGCCAGCGTCTTTTAAAGTTCCTGTTCCTGCACTTGTTCCATCATTCAGGATATTCAGCGTGCTTGCAGTAATACCTCCTGTTGTTGTCAGTTTAGCACCTGCATTTACAGTAAGTATATTCACCGCCCCGGAAGTCAGATTGGAAGCTGAAAGAGTTTGTTCACTTGTTCCTGCAAAAACCAATGTTCCTGTTGTTGAGGTATTGATGGTTCCTGAACCGGAAATTGCGCCCTTTACTGCCAGTGTATTACTTCCTGTTGCTAATGCACCTGAGCTTAATGCTAAAGCCCCATTTACTTTAGCTCCTGCACTCAAGCTTACTCCTGCTGAATTATTTATCGTCAGGTTAGATAAAACAGAGGTTGCAGTAGGAAGCTCAACTCCGGTAGTTTGAGGAGAACTAAAAGACAAGGTAACAGTACCCGCAGCTGTTGCATTTTGTGAAAGTGTCAGAGCTGTTCCTGAAATGGCTGATACAGTAGTACCTGCTGCTATTCCTGTACCCGACACAAGCATTCCCACTATTATGTTTGCATTTGATGCTGATAATGACACACTTGAATTACTTACGGCGGTTGTTCCACTCTGAGTAGTTGTTGCTCCATAGGTTAGACTTACTGCTGTACCAAAAGTAGGAGTTGCACTCAACGAACCCGCATTACGGACAACAGAAGCTAAGTTGCCCAATGTTAAACCAGTCGTATTAGTAAGAGTTCCACTCGTCAATGTTAATACGCCGTTTGCTGTTGTTGGATTACTTAAAGTTACTCCAGCTCCATTATTTATGCTAAGATTATTTACCGTAGCAGGTAAATCACTTCCAGTTGCTTGTGCATCTGTACCTAGAAACGAATAATTAGCTCCGGCATTGAAATTCCGGCTTGAGGTACGAATTGGACCAGCAACTGGTTCTAATCCACTTGCATTTGCAATGTTTATTGAACCACCTGAATTAAGGGTGAAAGTTCCGGCTCCTGTTACCACCCCAGATAAAGATGTACTGGAGAAATCGGCTTTATCGCTAACTGCAATTACTCCGGTTGCTCCAACGTTTATAATTGGAACAGTTCCTCCTGATGCACTTGTTGCATTGAAATTACCAACATTTAATGTCCCATTCAGGTTTAATGTACATGTTTTTCCAGGACCCTCAAGGATCGAAAATGCAGAGTTTGGATTCATATTTACAGTACCATTTATATTTAAAGTTACATTTCCGACTGCATTCGTTCCTGTAGAAGAAGTTGTATTAAAATTGCTATTGCTAATAAATGATAGCGTTCTTCCGGAGTTTAGGGTAATGGTAATATTATCATTGCCACTATTGTCCGGATACATTCCACCACCTCCTGTACCTGTAGCGCCATTGTAAGTCATTTCCATATTAGCATCAATAGTTAGTGTTGCGTTTTGTGTACCTGAATTTGCTCGAATACGGGATGGTCGCAACAATCCACTTCCACTAATGGTAAGATTTCCATTAAAATTAATTCCCAAAGCACCATCTGCAGAACCATCAGTGATTTTGTCACCCAATGTTCCATTACATGTTAACGATGTGCCATAAACGGTTAAATAAGTTACGCTTGAGGTAGGAAGGGCTACATTATTATATACTTTTGCTGTTGCAGGGATTGTTAAATTGTAACATGATTGGGAAGATGCAACTATTATTTTATCTCCCGCTGCAATGGTTACATTATCAGTTGCTCCCGGAACTACTCCACCCACCCAAGCTGAAGTCGTTACCCAAGAAACACCAGCAGAATTTATACCCGATGAAACAATTTCACCCGGCGAAGACATTTGACTGGCAGATGCAGGACTTGTACTCAAATAGTTTTCTGTTCCTGCAGAACCATTAAAATCATATACCCTTACATAATAGGTAATGAGTTTTGATAATCCTGTTACAGTAACAGAAGATCCAGTCCCATTGTATACCACCTTACCTCCACCTATTAAACTTCCGGTTGCAAAAGTTGCATCAGCAGTATAAGATGAACCATCGGCAGGATCACCTGTTAAATCTGAAGTTGCTTTTACGACTACTAAGTGATTTGTTCCACCACCTGAACCAGCAACTGTCCAATTAACGGTAAAACCGGTAGTTACATTATTTGCAGTTGGGCTCGTAAAGTTTAAACCTGTTACCTGTGAAGTTGGTTCTGCTGCAAAACTTGGTGCTGATGTAGTAAAGTTATTACTCAATGCAGTTGAATAATTAAATGCATAATCTATAGCATAAACTCGATAATAATAAGGTGTCAAAGAATTTAATCCTGTATTTGTAAAGCCGGCTGTTGTTCCCATATAAACAATTGTGCCTGTGCCAATTGTACTATTTAATGAGTAAATTGCATTGGTCGTTGGATCTGGTTGGCCAGTTGGATCACTTGTATATTTTACAACCATATATCCTGCAACATCTGACGACCCTGAAGCTGTCCATGTCAATGGCAATTGAGTTGCTGCAGGCGTGCATGTTAAATTTGTAGCAGATGTAGGAGCAACTTCGTCAACCGCTGAAGCTTGATAAACACAAAAATTATCTATATCTATCGCAGCAGTGCCGGCAGTGCTACTTCTAATACAAGCAAAACTATTTCCAGATCCAGCAGTAGCAGCAGTTGTCGCAATTCCGTAAGCTTTTGTCCAAACTCCACTAGTAGCTGGAAGTGTATTACTTGCAGTTTGCCAAGATTTTGTTGGTGTGCCAGTGAAGGTTGCAATTGCAGCATAAGGATTATGATTAGATGATCCAAATGTGTATGCAACTACCTGCATATTTTGTGCTGTTGTTGTAGATGCTGTTCTGTAATAAAACTGAATAATATAAGTTGTACTTGCTAGCATAGTTATAGTTAGAGGAGACTGTAATCTTTCAGTGGAAACAGCTGTATGATAATAACTAACATAATTGGACCCAGTCATACCTCCACCAGTTTGAAGACTTACAGTGGTACCTGCACCAGTTGCAAGACCCCAAGCAGTAGCACTATTTGATGATGATGTTGGACTTCCGGTTTGTCCTTCAAAGCTACCATCCATATTAGTAAATAAACCTGTAGACTGCTGTGATGTTTGTGCACTTATTTTACTAGCATAGGGTAGCGTTGTAATTGCCAATAGAATAATCAGTTTTGCAATTAAAGTGTTTTTTTTCATACATACTAAATTTAAAGATTTTGAGAATTAGATTGATTCTTAGTGTATTATATTATTTAAATTTGAATTTATTTTGGTGCGCCAATATAATGGTCGACCAAAAGTAAATACTGGTAAACCAATAAAAAAACATTTTAAGAATTATTTTCGCAAATATGTTGTAAAACATAAAATTGGTATGCCAATTTTAACCAAATGGTTAAATATTGTTTTATTTGGAACAAAAAATAAATCCTTGTGTTTATATTTAAGTAAGAAGATTCGGCAAGACCTGAGATTTTATTAGCTGTTAGTTCAAATTTAGAATTTAGGGGTTTTGATTATGAATATTTTCATAAATCACTCACTTTACTGTTGAATTGTAATAAAAATAAACAAAAATATTTCACTTTGAATTTGCAGATATAAAAAAATGCTTTATCTTTGCAGCACTTTAAGAAAAACAATGAACAGAAATTTTTTACATATTCTCTTACTCGGTATTATAATTCTCTTGCAGAACAAGTAGAAGTGAGTTTGGTGTGTATGTAAATGTACAAGAATAGAATAAGCCTTTCTCACTACGGTGCGGAAGGCTTTTTTTTAGGCCCCTAAATCCCCCGAAGGGGGACTTTAAAAAGAGCTTTGTGTTAGAATAATTGTAAAAACGTAAATAAAACCGAAACCCTCTCGGTTCCCCCTTTTGGGGTTAGGGGGCTACATTATGGACAGATTATTTATTTTCGACACCACCTTACGCGATGGTGAGCAAGTACCGGGATGCCAGTTAAACACCGTAGAGAAAATTCAGGTGGCTAAAGCACTCGAAACCTTGGGTGTGGATGTAATTGAAGCAGGTTTTCCTATTTCCAGTCCGGGTGATTTTAATTCGGTGGTAGAGATTTCGAAAGCCGTTACCTGGCCAACTATTTGTGCCCTGACACGCGGTGTACAAAAGGACATTGATGTGGCAGCCGAAGCACTTAAATATGCCAAGAACAAACGGATTCATACCGGTATCGGTACCTCGGAGTTTCATATAAAACATAAATTTAATTCCAATCAGGAAGATATTCTGGAACGTGCTGTGGCGGCTGTAAAATATGCCAAAAAGCATGTGGAGGATGTAGAATTCTATTGCGAAGATGCCGGTCGTACTGATAATGTATACCTGGCTCGTGTGGTGGAAGCAGTCATCAAAGCGGGTGCTACTGTGGTTAATATTCCGGATACAACGGGTTATTGTCTGCCCTGGGAGTTTGGCGAAAAAATTAAGTTTCTGATGGATAATGTCAAAGGGGTGCATAATGCGATTATCTCAACCCATTGTCACAATGACCTGGGAATGGCAACTGCCAATACCATTTCGGGTGTGCTGAACGGGGCTCGTCAGGTGGAAGTGACGATGAACGGAATTGGCGAACGTGCCGGTAATACTTCGTTGGAAGAAATTGCTATGATTCTGAAATGCCACAAAAGCCTGAATATTGAAACACAAATCAACACACAAAAAATTTATTCTACCAGCCGCCTGGTATCCGGTTTAATGAATATGCCGGTTCAGGCAAATAAGGCCATTGTAGGTCGTAACGCTTTTGCACATTCTTCCGGAATTCATCAGGATGGGGTGTTGAAAAACCGTGAAAGCTATGAAATAATGGACCCAACGGATGTGGGTATCGACAAAAACTCGATTGTGCTGACAGCCCGTAGTGGTCGTGCCGCCTTGAAACATCGCTTGAGCGTGCTTGGAGTGGTGGTGGAAGGCGAACAGTTAGATAAAATCTACGAAGAATTTCTGAAACTTGCCGATAAAAAGAAAGATATCAACGATGATGATGTATTGATGTTGGCCGGAAAGGAACGTGCGGAGAAACAACGCATACAACTTGATTTCTTGCAGGTTACTTCAGGAGTAGGAGTGAAGGCGGTTGCAAGTATCGGATTGAAAATAGCCGGAGAGAAATTTGAAGCAGCGGCTTCGGGCAACGGACCAGTGGATGCCGCTATCAAAGCATTAAAGAATATTATTAACCGCACCATGACTTTGCAGGAATTTACGATTCAGGCGATTAATAAAGGCAGCGACGATGTAGGAAAAGTTCACATGCAGGTGGAACACGACGGCGTGGTATATTATGGATTTGGAGCCAATACCGATATTGTGGCTGCTTCGGTGGAAGCCTATATAAATGCTATCA
Organism: Paludibacter sp.; assembly: GCA_037144275.1. Lineage (GTDB taxonomy): Bacteria > Bacteroidota > Bacteroidia > Bacteroidales > Paludibacteraceae > Paludibacter. The sequence goes on from JBAWXD010000086.1 coordinate 5,496, forward strand.
ATCAGTTTGTGAAATAAAGCCCCCTAAATCCCCCGAAGGGGGACTTTTAAGAGCTTAATAAAATGAATAGAAATAAAAAATTATAACAAAATTCGCTTTTTAAGTCCTTCATTTGGGGATTTAGGAGGCTAGTGTAAGACATTATGAATACAGAACTTGAAAATTCCCCCTTCGGGGGTCAAGGGGCTACCCTATTTGATAAAATCTGGGATGCCCATGTGGTATCATCGGTCGAAAATGGACCGACACAATTGTATATCGATCGTCATTTTTGCCACGAGGTAACGAGCCCACAGGCATTTAACGGACTTCGTGCACGTGGTTTAAAAGTTTTTCGTCCGGAACAAACTACCCTGACAGCGGATCATAACACACCCACTATCAATCAGGATAAACCCGTGAATGATCCGATTTCCCGCAATCAGTTGGATACCTTTGCCGGTAATGCAGTGGAATTCAATTTGCCCTTGTATTTCCCTTTAGGACATATTAAAAACGGGGTGGTTCATATTATTGGCCCTGAAAATGGTTTTACCCATCCGGGTGCTACCATTGTTTGTGGCGACAGCCATACCTCTACACATGGTGCTTTCGGAGCTATTGCTTTTGGAATTGGTACCAGTGAAGTGGAAATGGTTTTGGCTACGCAATGCGTACTTCAGACTCGTCCAAAAACAATGCGGATAAGCTTTAACGGTAAATTGAATGCAGGTGTTACTGCAAAGGATTTGGCCTTGTATATGATTTCGAAGCTTACGACAGGTGGTGCTACCGGTTATTTTGTGGAATATGCCGGTGAGGCAATTCGCAACATGAGCATGGAAGAACGAATGACCGTTTGTAATCTTTCTATCGAGATGGGTGCTCGTGGAGGTTTAATTGCTCCCGACCAAACGACTTTTGATTATGTAAAGGGTCGTGAATTTGCACCACAAGGTTCAGAATGGGATAAAAAACGGACCTACTGGCAAAGCTTGAAAACCGATGACAGTGCAAAATTCGATGAAGAATTAGTGTTCGATGCAGCGGATATTCAGCCAATGATTACATACGGAACAAATCCGGGTATGGGTATGGGTATCAACGAGTCAATTCCAACATTGGATAAAGTAGACGAAGCCGGACGCATTTCTTTCCAGAAATCGTTGGAATATATGGGATTCGAAGCCGGTGAAAAGCTCGAAGGAAAAGCCATTGACTATGTTTTTCTGGGTAGCTGTACAAATGGTCGTATCGAAGATTTCCGTGTGTTTGCAAACTATGTAAAAGGGAAAAAGAAAGCAGAAAATGTAATTGCGTGGTTAGTTCCCGGAAGCTGGATGGTGGAAAAACAAATTCGGGATGAAGGACTTCTCGACATCCTGACTGAAGCCGGATTTGCTTTGCGTCAACCCGGTTGTTCAGCTTGTCTGGCTATGAACGATGATAAAGTACCGGCGGGTAAATATGCGGTATCAACCTCGAATCGTAACTTCGAAGGCCGTCAGGGACCGGGTGCACGTACAATTTTGGCAGGTCCCCTTGTAGCTGCAGCTGCCGCTGTTACTGGTCGTATCACCGATCCACGAGCTTAATGTGCTAATGTGCTAATGTGCTAATGTGCTAATGTACTAATGTGCCAATGTGCTAATGTGCCAATGTGCCAATGTGGAAAATTAAAGAAATGAAGAAGTAAAATATCAGAAATAATTATTTGTATTTATGGCTGAATTACCAACAACTGGAAATAGAATTATAGATTTATCTTTTGCATTTGCATTAAAAATTGTTGCATATACAGAGAAATTAGAAGAACTAAGAAAATATGTTATATCTAATCAGCTTTTAAAAAATGGAACATCAGTAGGCGCTAATGTAAGAGAAGCTCAGAACTGTGAAAGTAAGGCGGACTTTATTCATAAATTCAAAATTGCAGCAAAGGAAGCCGATGAAACTGAATATTGGTTACTTTTGTGTAAGTACTCTGATAATTATCCTTTCGAAGAATCACTAATGGATGACATTAAAGAAATACAGAGAATTGTTAACAGTATAATAAGTTCGTCAAAGAGCAAATAGTCATCAACCAAATTGGCACATTGGCATATTTTCAAATTGGCATATTAAAAACATTATGGAAAAATTTATAACATTAACATCAACACTAGTTCCACTTCCGATTGAGAACGTGGACACCGATCAGATAATTCCTGCCCGCTTTCTGAAAGCGACTGACAAAAGCGGTTTTGGCGATAATTTATTTGCCGACTGGCGTTATAACAAAGATGGCAGCCCCAAAGCTGACTTCGTGTTGAATAACGCAACTTTCAGTGGATCAATTTTAGTAGCCGGAAAAAACTTCGGCTCAGGTTCAAGTCGTGAACATGCTGCCTGGGCTATCGATGGATATGGATTTAAAGTGGTCGTGTCCAGTTTTTTTGCTGATATTTTTCAGAATAATGCTTTGAACAATGGAGTTCTTCCGGTGGTTGTAACTACAGAGTTTTTGGCTGAGATTTTTGAATCGGTGAATGCCAATCCATCCACTACTTTGACCATAGATTTGTTGAATCAAATGATAACAAGTAATGCGAACGGAAAATCTGAAACTTTTGCCATAAACGCTTATAAGAAAGAATGTTTGCTGAATGGTCTGGACGATATCGACTATCTGTTGAGCAAAAAAACACAGATAGAAGAGTTCGAAAAAGCAAGAATCTAATTTGGCAATGAAATAATAAGCCAATGTGCCAATAACTTATTTTACTAGCAAATTTCTCACTTTCATACATTCATAGGTTAGTACTTTAGCACATTAACATATTTAGCACATTTGCACATTGAAACATTGATATTATGATAGAAATAATGGATACCACTCTCCGGGATGGAGAACAGACTTCGGGAGTTTCTTTTGCTGCGCAGGAGAAATTGAGTATTGCCCGTTTACTTCTCGATGAATTGGGTGTGGACAGAATTGAAATTGCTTCTGCACGCGTTTCTGAGGGTGAATTTGCTTCAGTAAAACGGGTTGCCGAGTGGGCCAGATTGCATGGTCATATTGATAAAATAGAAGTGCTCGGTTTTGTTGATGGTCGATTATCGCTTGATTGGATTCGTAATGCGGGTTGTACGGTACTAAATCTCTTGTGTAAAGGTTCCTTGAAACATTGCACTCATCAATTGAAAAAAACACCGGAACAACATCTTGCCGACATCAAAGAATCATTGGCTAATGCCAGTGAAATGGGCATTACAGTGAATATCTACCTGGAAGACTGGTCAAACGGGATGCGCGAATCGGAAGACTACATTTACTTTATTGTTGATAATTTAAAAAATCAAGCCATTAAACGTTTTATGTTGCCCGATACACTTGGAATTCTAAATCCGACCGAAACATTCGATTTCTGTCAAAAAATGATTTCCCGTTATCCTGATCTGCATTTTGATTTTCACGCTCATAACGATTATGATTTTGCTGTAGCGAATGTTTTCGAAGCGGTAAAAGCGGGTGTCAAAGGTATTCATGTAACCGTAAATGGATTAGGTGAGCGCGCCGGAAATGCACCTTTGTCCAGTGTTCTGGCTGTGTTGCATGATCATTTGAATATTCGCACAGATATGAATGAATCAAAAATAAATTCAGTCAGTAAAGTTGTTGAAACTTATTCCGGCATACGAATTCCACATAATAAACCCGTAATCGGCGAAAGCGTATTTACGCAGGTAGCAGGAATTCACGCTGATGGAGATAATAAGAAAAATCTGTATTACAACGATTTATTGCCCGAACGATTTGGACGTGAACGTCAGTATGCGCTGGGTAAAACATCGGGGAAAGCCAATATATTGAAAAACCTTCAACAACTTGGTATTGAACTTGACGAGGAAACGATGCAACGGGTTACAGCTCGTGTTATTGAATTAGGTGATAAAAAAGAATTGGTTTCACTTGATGAACTACCCTATATTGTGTCCGATGTGTTGAAAAATGAGCAGGAAGAACAAGTTGTGAAGATATTAAACTATTCATTATCTTTGACCTATGGTTTGCGACCCATGGCTTCAGTTAAGATGGAAATAAATGGGAAAATATACGAACAATCAGCATCAGGGGATGGACAATATAATGCCGTGTCAAAAGCAATGTGGAAAATTTATAAAACTTTGAATAAGTCAACCCCGGAATTACTTGATTATGTGGTTGTTATTCCACCAGGAGGTCAAACAAATGCTTTTGTTCAAACGATAATAACCTGGAAGTTTAAAGAGAAGATATTTAAAACCAGAGGATTGGATGGAGATCAAACTGTTGCGGCCATCAAGGCGACAATAAAAATGCTTAATATAATTGATTAATCGTTCGATTTAAACTAAGCTCTTTTGTTGCAGTAGAACTATACATATAAGTATGTACACAACAACTGAAATCACAACGACTAAAGCTCTTTTCAGGTTTTTCCTTTTCTTATCAGCTGTAATTGTTTTAAGAATTGCAGTGGTAATAATAGATATAAATCCACCAATTGTTATTAACACATAAATCATATCGTAGTTTTTTAAAGTTTTATTGTCGAATCATGTGATTTTAGACCACAAAAATAATAAAAATATATTATAATAAAAATAAATAATAAAAATATCTAAGAAATGTCGGAAAATCGAATCAAACAATTAAAGATTGCAGTATTGCCGGGTGATGGAATTGGCCCTGAGATTATTGAACAAGGTTTAAATGTAACAAAAGCTATTTGTAAAAAGTTTAAATATGAATTAACTTACGAATATGCAATTGTTGGCGCCTGTGCCATTGATGCTGTCGGTGAACCTTATCCAAAAGCTACCCATGATTTGTGTATGAATTCAGATGCTGTACTTTTTGGTGCCATTGGGGATCCTAAATACGATAATGATCCTTCAGCTAAGGTTCGCCCTGAACAAGGTTTGCTAAAAATGAGAAAAGACTTGGGTTTGTATGCCAATATTCGTCCGGTCACAACTTTTCAGTCACTTATTCATAAATCACCTCTTCGTGCCGAATTAGTTGATGGTGCTGATTTTATGTGTATTCGTGAACTAACCGGTGGAATGTACTTCGGTCGACCACAGGGAAGGTCCGAAGACGGAAATACAGCCTACGATACTTGTGTATATACGCGTGAAGAAGTTGAACGTATTCTGCATTTGGCCTATAAATATGCCGGCCAACGAAATAAAAAGGTTACTATAGTCGATAAAGCCAATGTTTTAGCCACCTCTCGTTTGTGGCGTCAGATTGGTCAGGAAATTGCAGCTCAATATCCTGAAATTGAAACGGAATTCATGTTCGTTGATAATGCTGCTATGCGAATTATTCAATGGCCCAAAAGCTTTGATGTGTTGGTTACCGAAAATCTGTTTGGTGATATATTAACTGATGAAGCTTCGGTAATTACCGGTTCATTAGGAATGTTACCATCGGCTTCCATTGGCATTCATACATCCGTGTTTGAGCCAATTCACGGTTCGTATCCACAAGCTGCCGGTAAAAACATTGCTAATCCATTGGCAACAATATTATCCGCTGCACTTATGTTTGAATATGCTTTTGGGATGATGAACGAAGGTGCTCTGATTAGAGAAGCAGTTGCAGCAAGTATGGAGGCCGGGATTGTTACTGAAGATATTTCGAACGATGGAAAAGCATACAAAACAACCGAAGTAGGGGAGTGGGTTGTAAATTATATCAATAATAAGTAGTTTATTAATAGAGTTTTACTAACAAAAAAAGGATGTTTGCAATCTGCAAACATCCTTTTTTTGTTAGTAAAGAGAGTTCTTTATTTTTGCATTAATTCAATTACAAATAAAATCAACATGTAGCTCGAGAAAAGTAACATGGCTGTTTCTAAATTCTTGATGAGTGTTTTCATATTCGTATATATTAAAATGTTGGATTGATAATTAGTTTTAAATCACCTTACAAATTTACAACTAATTTGTATATCATTGATATATAAGTGTATGTGATTTTTTGTATTGTTGTTTGTCGTAATTATTCCGATCGTATAGTTGTTCGTAATTTGTGTTTATAGTTAAAATGTATATAGGAACTAATTTTCCATTATCCAAGTACGGTAAAATCAAAAAATACAGAAAAAATTCTCTGACAATTTTCCAAATTAGTCATAAACAGGTTATTTTAAGTAGTATTTTGTTCGACATTCAAAAATGAAAGTATCAGATTTATTATGTCTATTATTCGATTATTTTGCATCTTAAAGTGTTATTCATGAAATAATATTTACAAAGATTAATATATTTAGCTCCATAATTAAATTATATTTATATACAAATAGCTTGGTTCTAATGCGATTCATTGACATAATCGGAATAATTCCATCCATAATGCACTATTTATTATTAATTTTAGGCTTATTTTGAAACAGTGTTTTTACGAACGATTTAGAATTAACTATTAAACTAGCTATTTATAAAAAAAATCCTGTTTATAGAATGAGTTGAAATGTAAAAATTCTAACAGATTCTAAATTGATTTAATCTTTATATGTATAAAAATCAGTAAGTTGTAGTACGTAATTTAAAATCTAAATCATTATTCCAACAAAAACTGTTTGTGTTAATCTTATTTTTATGTAAGTTTGTAAATACTTTTGTTCAATCTCAAATCTGATTTGGAATCATTTTATTAATTTTGAATTTGAATTATTGCAGTTAACCATATAAAAATCAAATAGATATGTATGAATCTTTACAACAACTCGATCCGATTCGAATAAATTTTTCGGCTGTCGGAATGCACTCAATAAATCTGGTACTTTGTTTTGTTATGTTTGGAGTAGCGTTAAACATTCAGCCGGGGCAGTTTACAAAACTTATTAAAAACCCGAAACTGCCATTAATCGGATTATTTTCGCAGCTTGTTGCACTACCTGCCATAACTTTTCTTCTGGTTATACTTCTTAACGATCATATTACAGCAACTGTGGCTATGGGTATGATACTGGTTGCTGCATGTCCGGGTGGAAATATCTCTAATTTCATCTCTTCCTACTCAAGAGCCAATACAGAGCTGGCTGTAGGGCTTACCGCTACAAGCACTATTTTTGCAACTTTTACGACTCCATTTAATTTCGCTTTTTGGGGAGGCTTGTATGTCAAATATATCAGTGGACATGGCGGTCACATGCTTAAACCACTGACCATTGACAACTGGCAAATGTTTGAAACCGTATTCATTTTATTGGGTATTCCGTTGATTTTAGGGATTTTATTCTCACGAAAATTTCCGAAAACCACTGAGAAAATCAAAAAACCGATACAAACACTTTCATTCTTATTTTTTATCGCGATGATACTGTTGGCTTTTGCCAATAACTGGTCTTTGTTTCTGAAATATATTTATTTTATTTTTATTATAGTATTCATTCATAATTCATTAGCTTTATTGACCGGTTATTCAATTGCTACAATTTTCAAAGTTTCGAACTTTAACCGGCGTACATTGACTATTGAAACCGGAATTCATAATTCAGGATTAGGATTACTGTTGTTGTTTAATCCTAAAATATTTCCCTTGAATTTGCAAATTGGAGGAATGATATTTATTGTTGCCTGGTGGGGGATATGGCATATTGTTTCGGGACTGACCATTGCGAGTTTCTGGCACAGAAAAGAGCCCACTTAATCTGTCATTTTATATTTAATCAGTTCATTGTCCTTCAAAATATTATCATGTCAAAAATTTACGATTTTCCGGTTTCATTTAATTTACTCAGAAGATATGTCTTATTTATGTTTAAAAGGTATTATTCTGATTTTATTGTTGTTGGAAAAGAAAATATCCCCGAAAATACTCCACTAATTTTTGCGCCTAATCACGTCAATGCTTTAATGGATGCAATAGCAGTTCATGCAGTTGTTCCCAGAAATTTGCCTTTAATATTTTTGGCCAGAGCTGATATTTTCAGAAATATAACTGCCGCCCGATTTCTTCGTTTTACCAAGATATTGCCGGCTTTTCGTATGCGGGATGGAATTGAAAAGCTTGGAAATAATGCTGATATTTTTAATCAATGCATTGAAATATTGCATAATAATGCTGCCTTAGGAATAATGCCTGAAGGTAATCAGGAAATTGAGCGTAAACTACAAACATTGGTTAAAGGTATTTTTAGAATTGGATTTGCAGCTCAACAGAAATTTGGAACAGAACCCGGAGTGAAGATTATTCCTATAGGGCTTGATTATGGGAGTATTTTTAAATCTCAAAAACACATTATTATTTCTGTTGGGAAAGCAATTGAGGTCTCAGAATATATGAATTTGTATTCCGAAAATCAGGTAAAAGCAACGAATGAATTACGTGAAAAATTGCGTAATGACCTTTCTGATATAACTCTTAATCTGGCTACCGATTTAAATTATGAAAGTTTTGAATATGTTGTTAGTATCGTCCAAAAGCCTGTTTTGGAAGACTTAAAGCTAGCTGATACTATATATAATCGTTTTGTTGCCCGACAAAATGTCGCTCAAAGATTAGTAACATTAGAAAAAAATCTTCCTCTTGAAATGCTCAAACTTAATGATTTGAGTTTCGAATATCAGAAATTGTTGAGTCAATTGAACCTCAACTCAAAATCCATTGAAAATGCAAAACCTAAGAAGTCAATATTCGGAATAGAAATGCTAATGTTGTTGGTTAGTATACCTGCTTTTGTTTCAGGATTTATTCTTAATTTCGCTCCATTTTTCAGTCCGGTTTATATTCGGAAATATATCATGAAAACCAAGTATAATGGATTTTTCAGTTCATTACAATTTGGGTTAAGCTTACTGACATTTCCTTTTTTCTATTTTATACAAACCCTGCTATTTTGGGCTTTTGTAAGTAGTTTGTGGTGGGCTGTTTTACTCTTTTTTGTAGCTCAATATCCTTTGGGCAAATTAGCCCTTAGTTGCTATAAAAAAGCTGTCAAATGGTGGGCCAATATTCGGTTGCTGAATTTGTCAAAAGAAAAAACGATTCAATTAAAAGAAGCTGAAGTCCTTTATAATCAAATCGTTGAAATTATTTTGATGGGCAAAAATTAATTTACAAGCCTTCCAAATCCTTCATGTCTTCTTTTTTGGATTCTTCTTTTTTAATTTCAAATTGTTTATCAGTAGCCACTTTATCCTTAATTAAAACAACTTTAGCCACTACGACTAATAAGGTTATGGATGAAATAATCAGGATAATTCTTGGGA
>JBAWXD010000087.1:0-14659 GCA_037144275.1 Paludibacter sp.
CGTGTACGGATGGGCAATAATATCCGTCCCAGCGAAATGATTCAAATGGTTTTTCAGGATGGCGAAGAATACGAACTGGAAGAAATTCAGTCGCAGATGGTTTGTAAAATAGACTTTGTCAACGCGCAAATTTGTACGGAATTAAAAGCTGTGGTCTGTGATTGGTATGAAGCTTTGCCCCGTAACAGCGAAGATCATAAAATTATCAAGTTTATTCTAAGGCATATTGTCAAGCTTCAGAACACTATTGAATTATCCTTTATCACGGCAGGAATTATACTATGTAATTTTCTGTTCAGTTTTATGACTGTGTTGTATCCGGCTATTATTCCCTCTGATTTGACACAACGCCTGTTTCTCTTCCTAACCGCTTTTATACCGGTAGTTTATCTTTTTTACCGCTCCGGTGTACTCTATGCCGACAGGGTTTTGAAAAGAACTATTTCGAAATTTAACCGCAACCCCATGTTTGAAATTACAAAAGGAGATGCCAATAAATTACTGGAAGTGGCTAAAACAAATAAAAGCCTGCTTCTGAAACTATGCTGGAATATTTTCTATGCCCTGGGAACTAATCTGGTTATGTTTATCATTGGTTTGATACTGGATGCGATGAAGAAAAAATAATTTTTTAGTTGACAGGTGATAGTTGATAATTGACCGCTCGGCTTTGCTGCTACCGCTAAACGGCATCTTCGATTGGCTTGCCAGGAATTGCTAGTTAAGTATCCCTTTTTTAGCTTTTAGTATGATTAAGAATGTCAGTACTTATCAATAGGATTGACATTCTTTTTTTTTATATGAAACGAGCATTAAAACAGGCATTTAAACCAAAGACCATGTACATTGCGAGTTCTCCCGATACATCGGGACAAGCTATGCGACAACTAATTAAAAAATAAATATGAACGCATAAAACTTTATTTAATTTTTTAATGCAATTTTTGCATTGACTATTTTAATCATTTCGTTTTCAGGAATGATTTGTTTGCAAATCAATTTTTCCAGGAAATCAAACGAAGACTCCACCATCTCATTTTCGGGTTGGTCGATAATGGTAATATGAGGTTGTAAAATTTTAAAAGAAATATGACTGACGTAGGTAATTAAGTTTAGTATATGAGGGATTTTTACGTCATAAAGTTTGGTTTGTAACAAAATCCCCATTGTCAAGTGAATGGAGGATGATATAATGGCATCTGGTCTGTTTTCTGAACTCCAGAGTTTTACAAAAATCTCTTTTCCTTTCTCAATGCTGAAATCGTCGACAACAACCGGCATTTGATAGATTAACTCGTATTTGTTCAGGGCATCGAGATAACCCTGTTGTCTTTCCCGAAAAACATTAATATCATTGGTGCCAATGATCAGCGCAATTCGTTTATTTCCTTTCTTTATAAGACTCTCCGTGATTTTATAGGTGATTTCATGATTATTGATTAATACTTTGGGAGCAATAATGTCTTCGGATACTCTGTCGATAAAAACGAGTGGGATTCCTGCATCCTGCAGAGCTTTGAAGTGGGTACTGTCAATGGTGTTTCTTGAGATAGAAACTATCACCCCTGCAAACTGTTGAGCGATAATGGAGTTTACAATCTCCACTTCCTGTTGATAATCTTCGTTCGATTGGAATACCGAAACCAAATATCCATTTTTATAAGCCAGCGATGTTAAATGATCGGCAATATTCGAAAAAAAGGAATGATTGATAATTGGGATTATCAATGCAATGATGGGTTTATGTTGATCAGTTGTCTGTAAAGCATTCATATTTCAGCATTTAGTAGTGCAAATATAGTGAATTTTCTTAATTTATAGTGTCCCAAAAAATAAAACCGGATTACTTTTTCAAGTAATCCGGTTTCAAAATAATTATTCTCTTATTATTGTCTTATTCAGAGTCACTTTCTTCGATATCCAGCACATTACGTCGGGCATCCACTTTTTTATCGTACTCGTCGCGTGAATAAACCACGATTTTGTCAAAATCACGTTGTCCGGTTCCGGCAGGAATCAGGTGACCGCAAATTACGTTTTCTTTCATACCTTCCAAACGGTCTACTTTTCCGTTGATTGCAGCGTCGTTGAGTACCTTAGTGGTTTCCTGGAACGAAGCAGCTGACATAAAGCTATTCGTTTGAAGAGCAGCACGGGTAATTCCCTGAAGAATCTGATTCGAAGTAGCGGCAATAGCGTCGCGTGTTTCTATCAACTTCATATCACGACGTTTCAACATACTGTTTTCGTCACGAAGCTTACGAGGAGTGATTATTTGTCCCGGTTTCAGGTTGACTGAATCACCGCAATCAAGTATTACTTTTTTGCCCCAGATCCGGTCGTTTTCTTCCATAAACTCATGTTTGTCAACAATTTGTTTTTCCAAAAAGCGGGTATCACCTTGTTCCAGAATTTCTACCTTGCGCATCATCTGACGAACAATTACTTCGAAGTGTTTATCATTGATTTTCACACCCTGCAGACGGTATACGTCCTGAACTTCATTCACGATATAATCCTGAACCGCAGTAGGTCCTTTAATCAACAGAATATCCGAAGGGGTAGTTGCACCATCCGATAGCGGAGTTCCGGCACGAACAAAGTCATTTTCCTGAACCAGAATCTGTTTCGAAAGTGGAATCATGTATTTTTTGATTTCACCTGTTTTCGAAGTTACAGACAATTCACGGTTACCACGTTTGATTTTTCCGAATTCCACTTCACCATCGATTTCAGCTACTACAGCCGGATTGGATGGGTTACGCGCTTCAAATAATTCAGTTACACGTGGAAGACCACCGGTAATATCACCTGCTTTACCAACGGCACGCGGGATTTTTACCAGCATCTGACCGGTCTTGATTTTATCGCCGTTATCCAACACCAAGTGGGCACCCACCGGTAAGTTGTATGTACGAAGAATAGAACCATCTTTTGAAACAATGTGAGCACTTGGAACTTTATTTTTATCTTTCGATTCAATAATAATTTTTTCGCGCAAACCGGTTGCTTCGTCGGTTTCAGTTTTGAATGTCTGGTTTTCAACTACGTCTTCAAATTCAATTTTACCATCTGTTTCCGAAATAATTACAGCATTAAACGGATCCCAGTCGCAGACCAGCTGCCCTTTCGTTCCGTTATCACCATCTTTTACATATAATTTCGAACCGTAAGGTATATTTTGAGTAGTAAGGGCAATTCCTGTATTTTTGTCAATCACGCGCATTTCGGCCAAACGGCTTACAACAACCTGGTGAGTAACGTTTACATCGTCAGCCGCATCTACCGTACGAAGTTCGTCAAATTCAAGACGACCGTCATAACGCAAGACGATTTTCGATTCAGCAGCAATGTTCGACGCGATACCACCGACGTGGAAAGTACGCAGCGTCAACTGTGTTCCGGGCTCACCGATCGACTGGGCAGCAATAACTCCTACAGCTTCACCCATGTGCACCATTCTACCGGTTGCCAGATTACGTCCGTAACATTTGGCACAAACACCTTTTTTCGATTCGCAGGTTAATACCGAGCGAATTTCAACACGTTCGATTGGAGAATCCTGAATTTTGCGGGCATGCGTTTCGGTAATTTGCTCACCTGAAGCAACCAATAATTCGGCTGTAAGCGGGTGATAAATATCATGAACCGAAACACGACCCAGAATACGTTCGTAAAGGGACGAAATCACTTCTTCGTTATTCTTCATCTCAGTGGCAATCAAACCACGCAAGGTTCCGCAATCATCTTCATTAATAATCACATCGTGTGATACGTCAACCAAACGACGGGTCAAATATCCGGCATCAGCAGTTTTCAGAGCCGTATCGGCCAACCCTTTACGGGCACCGTGAGTAGAGATAAAGTACTCTAACACTGACAGACCTTCTTTAAAGTTTGAAAGAATAGGGTTTTCAATAATCTGTCCACCTTCAGCACCTGATTTTTGAGGTTTTGCCATCAAACCACGCATACCGGAGAGCTGACGAATCTGCTCTTTCGAACCACGGGCACCTGAATCCAACATCATGTAAACAGAGTTGAATCCCTGATTATCAGTCGAAAGTTGTTTCATCAAGATATTGGACAATTTCGAGTTAACGTGTGTCCAGGTATCGATAATCTGATTGTAACGTTCGTTGAAAGTAATGAATCCCATGTTATAGTTATTCAGAATTTCTTCCACTTCAGCGTTACCTTCTTTTACCAGTTCATCTTTTTCAGGTGGGATAATTACGTCATTCAAATTGAACGAAAGTCCGCCTTTGAAAGCCATGCTGTAACCCAAATCTTTAATATCATCCAAAAAAGCAGCTGTACGGGCAACTCCACAAATATCAATAACGTTACCGATAATATCGCGCAATGATTTTTTAGAAAGTAACTCGTTTATATAACCAACTTGTGGCGGAACACATTTATTAAATAAAATACGTCCAACGGTTGTTTCAATAATTTTGTCAACGATTTCACGATTTTCGTTTAAATCTTTGGTTTTCACCTTAATCCAGGAGTGAAGTGCCACTTTCTTTTCGTTGTAAGCAATTTCTGCTTCTTCGGGTGAATAGAAAATCAGTCCTTCGCCTAATGCACCTGTACGTGGTTTTGTAATATAATACAAACCAAGAACCATGTCCTGTGAAGGAACGGTAATAGGAGCACCATTAGCCGGATTTAAGATATTATGCGAAGCCAACATCAACATTTGAGCTTCCAGAACTGCTTCATTACCCAGTGGTAAGTGAACAGCCATCTGGTCACCGTCGAAGTCGGCGTTGAAAGCCGTACACGATAGTGGGTGAAGCTGAATAGCTTTTCCTTCAATCATTTTTGGCTGGAAAGCCTGAATACCAAGTCGGTGCAAAGTCGGAGCACGGTTTAGTAATACAGGGTGACCTTTCATCACGTACTCTAAAATGTCCCAAATTACCGGGTCTTTGCGGTCAACAATTTTCTTCGCCGATTTTACCGTTTTTACGATTCCGCGCTCAATCAGTTTGCGGATAACAAACGGTTTGTATAATTCTGCTGCCATATCCTTTGGGATACCGCATTCGTGCATTTTTAATTCTGGTCCAACGACGATTACCGAACGAGCCGAATAATCCACACGTTTACCCAATAAGTTCTGACGGAAACGACCTTGTTTACCTTTCAACGAATCGGAAAGTGATTTCAACGGACGGTTTGCGTCGGTTTTAACGGCACTCGATTTACGTGAATTGTCGAACAATGAATCCACCGCTTCCTGAAGCATACGTTTTTCGTTACGTAAAATTACTTCCGGTGCTTTGATTTCAATCAAACGTTTCAAACGGTTATTACGAATAATCACACGGCGATACAAGTCGTTCAAATCGGAGGTAGCAAAACGGCCACCATCCAATGGAACTAACGGACGCAATTCCGGTGGAATTACAGGAACGATTTTGATAATCATCCATTCCGGTTTGTTACGCAAGCGGGAAGCACGGAACGATTCTACGATTTGTAGACGTTTCAAGGCTTCGTTTTTACGTTGTTGTGATGTATCTGTGTTTGCTTTGTGACGTAAGTCGTATGACAAAACATCCAAATCCAGGCGACTCAACATGTCGTGAATAGCATCAGCACCCATTTTAGCAATAAATTTGTTTGGGTCTGTATCTTCCAATTGTTGATTTTCTTTTGGAAGTGCTTCCAAAATATCCAAATACTCATCTTCGGAAAGTAATTCACCTAAAGCGATGTTTTCACCGTTTTCGAGAATACCAGCCTGAATGATAACGTATTTTTCGTAATAGATAATAGAATCCAGTTTTTTGGTCGGCATACCAAGCAGGTAACCGATTTTGTTCGGCAACGAGCGGAAATACCAGATGTGAGCCACCGGAACCACCAATTGGATGTGTCCCATACGTTCACGACGAACTTTTTTCTCGGTCACTTCCACCCCGCAACGGTCGCAGACAATGCCTTTGTAACGGATACGTTTGTATTTACCGCAATGACATTCGAAATCCTTGGTAGGACCAAAAATGCGCTCGCAGAACAGACCATCGCGTTCGGGTTTGTAGGTACGATAATTAATGGTTTCCGGTTTCAAAACCTCACCACTCGATAATTTCAATATTTCTTCGGGCGATGCAAGACCGATCGAGATTTTATTAAAACTACTTTTTACCTTATTATCATGTTTAAAAGCCATAACTTTTTTTTGATTTACAATTTAAGAAATTGACAATTGACAATTAGAAGAACCTCTTTACCCCTCTCACTTGGGAGAGGGGCAGGGGTGAGGTATTATTCTAAATTAATGCTCAGACCTAATCCGCGAAGTTCGTGCAACAATACGTTGAGCGATTCGGGAATTCCCGGTGTTGGCATTGGATCGCCTTTTACAATAGCTTCGTAAGTGCGGGCACGTCCCATAACATCATCCGATTTTACAGTCAGAATTTCTTGCAAAATATGAGCAGCACCAAATGCTTCAAGTGCCCAAACCTCCATTTCTCCGAAACGTTGACCACCGAATTGTGCTTTACCACCAAGAGGCTGTTGAGTAATAAGTGAGTATGGTCCGATAGAACGCGCATGCATCTTATCTTCAACCATGTGACCCAGTTTCAACATATAAATTACACCCACTGTAGCAGTCTGGTCAAAACGTTCACCGGTTCCACCATCATACAGGTATGTTTTACCATAATTTGGAACACCGGCTTTGTCAGTCCAGGCATTCAAATCATCGATATTGGCACCGTCGAAAATCGGAGTAGCAAAGCTAACACCCAATTCTTTTCCGGCCCAACCCAGTACAGTTTCGAAAATCTGTCCAAGGTTCATACGTGAAGGTACACCAAGTGGATTCAATACGATATCTACCGGAGTTCCATCTTCAAGAAACGGCATATCTTCCTGACGAACGATACGTGATACGATACCTTTGTTACCGTGACGACCGGCCATTTTATCACCCACGCGTATTTTGCGTTTTTTGGCGATATAGACTTTCGCAATTTGCACGATACCGTTTGGTAGCTCATCACCGATAGTGATATTGAATTTTTGGCGTTTTATCTGAGCATCCAATTCCTTGTATTTTCTCAGATAATTCATAATCAATTTCTTTACCAGTTCGTTTTTATGCGAATCAGTTGTCCATTTGCTTAGTTGAATGGCTGAATAATCAATTTCACGAAGACGATCTTCGGTGAATTTTGAATTTCTTGAAATTATATCTGATCCTAAGAAATCTTTTACACCTGCCGAGGTTTTATCGCCAAGTAATACGATTAGTTTTTCAACCAGGGTATTGCGTAAAATGGCTGCCTGATTTTCGAATTCTTCATCCAAACGGGGAAGAACAGCTTTGTCAGCCAGTTTTGATTTCCGGTTCTTTTGTGCTTTCGAGAACAACCGTTTGCCGATTACAACACCTGATAATGACGGAGTTGCTTTCAGAGAAGCATCTTTCACATCACCTGCTTTGTCACCAAAGATGGCACGAAGCAGTTTTTCTTCAGGTGAAGGATCTGACTCCCCTTTTGGCGTAATTTTACCAATAATAATATCGCCCGGTTCGATGCGTGCACCGATACGGATAATACCATTTTCGTCCAGATCTTTGGTTGCTTCTTCGCTTACGTTTGGAATATCCGAAGTAAATTCTTCAATTCCACGTTTCGTTTCGCGAACGTCAAGCAATTGTTCAACTACGTGGATAGAAGTGAAGACATCTTCACGAACCACCCGTTCATTAATTACAATTGCATCCTCAAAGTTGTAACCTTTCCAGGGCATAAAGGCCACTTTCAGGTTTTTACCGATAGCCAATTCACCGTTTTGAGTAGCATAACCTTCAGTCAGAATCTGACCGGTTGTTACTCGTTCACCTTTACGTACAATCGGACGTAAGTCAATGGTTGTATTTTGGTTGGTTTTTTGGAATTTCGGTAATTTATATTCTTTAACGGCTGTATCAAAGCTAACAAATTCTTCTTCTTCAGTACGGTCGTAGCAGATGCTAATACAATTTGCATCAACAAATTCAACCAGACCTTCACCTTCAGCAGTAATCTGCGTACGTGAATCCTGAATCAACTGAGCCTCAATACCGGTTCCTACAATCGGAGCTTCGCAACGCAACAAAGGCACTGCCTGGCGCATCATGTTCGATCCCATCAACGCACGGTTCGCATCATCATGTTCCAAAAATGGAATCAAAGCAGCAGCGATAGAAGCAATCTGCGATGGAGAAACATCCATTAAGTTTACTTCTGAAGGTGGAACTACCGGGAAATCGGCACCCAAACGAGATTTTACCTTGGTACGGATAAATCCGCCCTTGTCGTTCAAGGGTGCATTTCCCTGTGCAATTACCAAAGCTTCTTCTTCTTCAGCTGTGAAGTATTCAATTCCGGCTTCACTCGTATCAACCACTGAGTCGGTAACCTTACGATAAGGAGTTTCGATAAATCCTAATTCGTTGATTTTGGCATAAATACAAAGTGAAGAAATCAAACCAATGTTTGGTCCTTCAGGAGTTTCAATCGGACAAAGACGTCCGTAGTGAGTATAGTGTACGTCACGAACCTCGAAACCTGCACGTTCACGCGACAAACCGCCAGGCCCGAGGGCAGACATACGACGCTTGTGTGTAATCTCAGCCAACGGATTCTGTTGATCCATAAACTGCGATAAAGCATTTGTTCCAAAGAACGAGTTGATTACTGACGAAATACTTTTAGCATTAATCAAATCGATTGGCGTAAAAACCTCGTTATCACGAACGTTCATACGTTCACGAATGGTACGGGCCATACGCGAAAGTCCAACACCGAATTGATTGTATAATTGTTCACCAACTGTACGTACCCGACGGTTGCTTAAGTGGTCAATATCATCCACATCTGCTTTTGAGTTAATCAACTCAATCAGATACTTGATAATTTCAATAATATCTTCTTTGGTCAATACCTTAATATCAGGATTGATGTTCAGATTCAGTTTACGGTTAATACGGAAACGACCTACATCGCCCAAATCATAGCGTTTTTCTGAGAAAAATAAATTATTGATTACCTCGCGAGCCGTTGAATCATCAGCGGGTACAGCGTTGCGTAATTGACGGTAAATGTACAACACAGCTTCTTTTTCCGAGTTGCTCGGATCTTTCTGAAGTGTATTATAGATAATGGCATAGTCATTTACATTGGCATCTGCCTTATGAAGTAATATAGTCTGACTGCCCGATTCGATGATATCGTCGATATGACTGTTATCAAGAATGGTTTCACGGTCGATAATTACCTCGTTACGTTCGATGGTTACCACTTCACCGGTATCTTCATCTACGAAATCTTCCACCCAGGTTTTCAAAACACGTGCAGCTAATTTCTGACCAATCGCCTTTTTAAGGCTGGTCTTACTGACTTTTATTTCTTCGGCAAGATTGAAGATTTCCAAAATATCTTTATCGCTTTCGAAACCAATGGCGCGAAGCAATGTAGTTACCGGAAGTTTCTTTTTACGGTCGATATAAGCATACATCACGTTGTTGATGTCAGTCGCAAATTCTATCCACGATCCGCGGAAAGGAATAATACGTGCTGAGTACAACTTGGTTCCGTTAGCATGCGTGCTCTGACCGAAGAATACACCCGGTGAACGGTGAAGCTGCGAAACAATAACGCGCTCAGCACCGTTTATAACAAATGTTCCTTTGGCTGTCATATATGGGATAGGTCCCAGATAAACATCCTGTATTACCGTATCAAAATCTTCGTGATCGGGATCGGTACAATATAATTTCAGCTTTGCTTTAAGAGGCACACTGTATGTCAGTCCGCGTTCTATACACTCATCAATCGAATAACGTGGAGGGTCAACGTAATAATCTAGAAATTCGAGGATGAAATTATTTCGGGTATCAGCAATCGGAAAGTTTTCAGAAAAAACTTTGTAAAGACCTTCTGATTTTCTTTTTTCAGGAGCTGTGTCCATCTGAAAAAAGTCCTGGAAAGATTTTAATTGTACTTCCAAAAAGTCAGGATATTCCAACTGATTCTTGATAGAAGCAAAATTTATTCTTTGATTTTTTGTTAATGACGACATTTTCAAAGAGGTTATTTGGTGCGGTGAACTCAATTATTTTATAGACAACAAAAGGTTTAGAATCCTACGGATTGTAGGAATCTAAACCAAAGACCTGATATTCAGGAGTTTTTATTTAAGTTCAACTTCAGCTCCGCCTTCTTCAAGTGCTTTTTTCAAAGCTTCGGCTTCGTCTTTTGAAACAGCTTCTTTAATTACTGAAGGAGCTGCATCAACTAAGTCTTTCGCTTCTTTCAAACCTAAACCAGTTAATTCTTTAACTAATTTAACGACTTGTAGTTTAGCTGCGCCAGCTGATTTTAATACTACATCAAAAGCTGTTTTTTCTTCAACTACATCAGCTGCAGCTGCGGCTGGTCCTGCAGCAACAGCAACGGCTGCAGCAGCTGGCTCAATACCATATACATCTTTCAAAATTTGAGCTAACTCATTTACCTCTTTAACTGTTAAGTTAACCAATTGTTCTGCAAAAGCTTTCAAATCTGCCATTTTACTTATTTTTTATAAATTTATTTTTATTATTTTTTTTTGAAATTATCTTTCCGACAACGTTTTTAATACGCCATGGATAGTTGTTCCTCCAGACTGGAGTGCGGATATAACATTCTTAGCAGGCGATTGCAATAAGCCAATAAGTTCGCCGATAAGTTCGTTTTTGCTCTTCACGTGGATCAATGCATCTAATTGGTCTTCGCCGATAAAGAAACTTTCTTCAACATAAGCAGCTTTCAAAACGGGTTTTTTAAGCTTGTTGCTTTTTTGTTTGCTGAATTCACTAATCAATTTCGCAGGCACATTAGCTGTGTTCGAAAGCATTAATGAAGTTTCACCTACGAGCGTACCATAAAGTTCACTAAAATCTACTGATGAGTTTTCAAGTGCTTTTTGGAGCAATGTATTCTTTACAACTACAAGCTTAACATCTTCTTTGTAACATACTCTTCTTAATTCGCTGGTTTGTGCTGCATTTAAGCCGGCAATGTCAGTCAAATAGAAGTGTGCATACTCGCTGATGGTTGTTTCGAGTTGTTTTATAATAGCGCTTTTATCTTCCTTTTTCATAAACTTTTTATTTTATTCGTCTATTGATTTGGGTTCAATTTTAATACCCATACTCATTGTGCTTGAAAGATAAATGCTCTTTACATAAGTACCTTTAGCGGCTGTAGGTTTTAGTTTCATCAAAGTATTCACAAATTCTTTGGCATTTTGAACGAGCATTTCAGCAGTAAAAGATACTTTTCCTACTGAAGTGTGTACAATACCATATTTATCAACTTTAAAGTCGATTTTCCCTTGTTTTACTTCTTTCACAGCTTTACCAACTTCATTGGTTACTGTACCGCTTTTCGGATTTGGCATTAAACCACGAGGGCCTAAAACACGTCCTAAAGCGCCTAATTTACCCATGATTGCAGGCTGAGTGATAATCACATCAACATCTGTCCAACCACCTTTGATTTTTTCGATATATTCATCGAGTCCTACATAGTCAGCTCCGGCTTCTTTAGCCGCTGCTTCCTGATCGGGAGTACATAATGCAAGAACCTTTACTTGTTTTCCGGTTCCGTTTGGCAACGACACTACGCCGCGTACCATTTGGTTGGCTTTACGTGGATCAACACCTAAGCGTACATCTATATCAACAGAAGCATCAAATTTGCTGTTGGTAATTTCTTTTACCAAACCAGCTGCTTCTTTGAGTGTGTAGGTTTTTCCTGCTTCAATTTTTTCTAAAGCTAACCTTTGATTTTTTGTCAGTTTACTCATCTTAATTGAAGTTTATATATTTTTACTTGGAAAAGTACCTTTTACGGTAATACCCATACTTCTTGCTGTACCGGCTACCATTTTCATGGCTGCCTCTAATTCGAAACAATTTAAATCGACCATTTTGTCTGTAGCAATAGTCTGAACCTGTTCCCAGGTAATTTCAGCTACTTTTTTACGGTTTGGCTCTGCCGATCCACTTTTCAGTTTGGTTGCTTCCAATAACTGGATGGCAACTGGCGGAGTTTTTACAACGAAGTCGAAAGATTTGTCTGTATAATAGGTGATGACTGCAGGTAAAATTTTACCTGGTTTGTCCTGGGTTCTGGCATTAAATTGTTTGCAAAACTCCATAATATTGATTCCTTTAGAACCTAATGCAGGCCCTACCGGTGGAGATGGGTTTGCGGCCCCTCCTTTAATCTGTAATTTAATTAGTCCAGCAATCTCTTTAGCCATAATAATATTTATTTTTGTTGTTAAAGTGGAAAGCCCGGTTTGTAACAGCAACCGACTATTCCTTTTCTACTTGTGTGAAGGCGAGTTCGAGCGGTGTTTTCCGACCGAAAATCATAACCATAACTTTGAGTTTTTTCTTTTCGTTGTGAACTTCCTCTATGACTCCGCTGAATCCGGTAAACGGACCAAATATCACTTTTACGTTTTCGCCGACATAGAAAGGAGTTATCATTTCTTCTGCCGTTTCCTGAAGTTCGTCAACCTTGCCTAAAATTCGATTCATTTCTGAAGCACGAATTGGAATAGGACTGTGGTTTTTTTCACTCAGGAATCCGATGACGTTTGGTGTATTACGCAGTCGGTGAGAAATCTCTCCGATAAGATTCGCTTCTATTAAAATATAACCCGGCATTGCACTACGTTCTTTTGTAATCTTTTTGCCGTTACGAATCTGGTAAACTTTCTCAGTGGGGATTAACACCTGAGCAACATACTGACCAAGATCCGAATTTTTGACTTCTGCATCAATATACTCTTTTACCTTGTTCTCTTTTCCGCTAATGGCGCGCATTACGTACCATTTAAATTCTGTTGACTCAGACACTTTGTTGACCTCCTTTGATTAAAATTAAAACAGTTTTCCGTAAACGAATGTCATAATAGATTCAAAACTTAAATCCATAAGCCAAACAACTAATGCAAGAATGATGGAAGCTATCAATACCACAATTGCGCTGCTGGTTAGTTCCGAGCGCGATGGCCACGAAACTTTCTGAACTAGTTCTAAATACGACTCTTTGATATAGCTAATAATCTTCATATATAAATAGAATTTGCACGGGCAGAGAGACTCGAACTCCCGACACCTGGTTTTGGAGACCAGTGCTCTACCAACTGAGCTACGCCCGTATTAAAACAGCCCCACCCAAACCCTCCCCAAAAGGGAGGGCTTTGATTAGCAGGGTTGATATTGTTTGCTCTCTTAAGTCCCCCTTGGGGAATTAAGGGGGCTTATTTTTTAGTCTAACAATTCAGTAATCTGACCTGAACCTACTGTACGACCACCTTCACGAACAGCGAAACGTAAACCTACGCTACAAGCTACCGGATAGATCAATGTTACAGTTAATTCCAAGTTGTCACCCGGCATTACCATTTCAGTTCCTTCTGGCAAAGTAATTTCGCCAGTTACATCCAATGTACGGATATAGAATTGAGGACGGTAACGGTTGTGGAATGGAGTATGACGACCACCTTCTTCTTTTTTCAAGATATAAGCAGCAGCTTTGAAAGTAGTATGAGGAGTTACTTTTCCCGGGTGGGTAATAACCATACCACGTTTAATACTTTCTTTGTCGATACCACGAAGCAACAAACCTACATTATCACCAGCTTGTCCGTCATCAAGGATTTTGCGGAACATTTCCACACCTGTAACAACAGATTTAAGGGCAGCTGATCCTAATCCAATGATTTGAACTTCTTCACCTGTTTTGATTTTACCAGTTTCAATACGACCTGTAGCAACTGTACCACGACCAGTGATCGAGAATACATCTTCAACAGGCATCAAGAATGGTTTGTCAACAGCGCGTTCTGGCAATAAAATCCAGGTATCAACTGCATCCATCAATTCCATGATTTTATCTTCCCATTCAGGAACTCCGTTCAATCCACCTAAAGCAGAACCACGGATAACCGGAGTATTATCACCATCGAAATCATAGAATGAAAGCAATTCGCGCATTTCCATTTCTACCAATTCCAACATTTCTTCGTCATCAACCTGATCACATTTGTTCATAAAGATAACCAAACGTGGTACGTTTACCTGACGAGCTAACAAGATGTGTTCGCGTGTTTGTGGCATAGGACCATCAGTTGCAGCAACTACAATGATAGCACCGTCCATTTGAGCAGCACCCGTAACCATGTTCTTAACATAATCCGCGTGACCCGGACAGTCAACGTGCGCATAGTGACGTAAAGCTGTTTGGTATTCTACGTGGGCAGTGTTAATAGTAATACCGCGTTCTTTTTCTTCAGGTGCATTATCGATTGAATCGAATGAACGCATTTCAGAAAGTCCTTTTTTAGCAAGTACCATCGTAATTGCAGCGGTCAAGGTAGTTTTACCGTGGTCAACGTGTCCAATAGTACCTACGTTAACGTGGGGTTTTGACCTGTCAAATTTTTCTTTTGCCATAACTCAAAGATTATTTAATAATTAATTTATATGTTTTATAAAAGCTTACAAAGTTGAGCTGTTGATGAGAATTGAACTCGCGACCTCTTCCTTACCAAGGAAGTGCTCTACCACTGAGCTACAACAGCA
>JBAWXD010000088.1:0-14555 GCA_037144275.1 Paludibacter sp.
GATTTTGGCGATGTGGTAGATACATTTCCAGTATTATAACAGTTGCTGATAATTGTTTTCATTGTTCCTGGTGATGCAGTTGCATCACCTCCATATCCATCAATTCCACCGCCGGCACCTTGTAAAGCAGAAATATTGGCCGTGTTATAACATTGGTCAATCGTTAATTGGCTGCCGCCATAACCGGTAATACCACCTACATCGAGTGTACTCCCGGAAACATTTCCGGAATTGGAACAATATTGAATTAAACAGGGTGCTGCAATTGTGCCCGAAGAAGCACCTCCTGCAATACCTCCTGCATAGTCACCCGTACCAACAATTGTTCCCTGATTTGAACAGTATGAAATCGTTGAACCACTTCCTACTCTACCTGTAATTCCACCTACAACCGTACCTGTGCCGGAGATAACTGTACTTCCTTTGATAGAAGCCCCATTAATACAATTCCAAAAGGTTACATTATCAGCTCTACCGGCAAATCCACCCACAAAGTTGGCAGCCGTTAGTGATCCGGTAATCGTGGCATTTTTAATAACAGCTGAACCAGCTGTGGCTCCGGCAATATATCCGAAAAGCCCAACATACGAGTTTGTTGTTGTGACAATTGCATTATAAAAAATATTTGAAATTAGATGATTATTGCCATCAAATACTCCGGCAAATTTAAACCCGGTAGAATTAATGCCAATTGGAGTCCATTGAATAGTCCCACCTAAATCGATATTGGCAGTAAGTTTAAAATATAATCCGACAGAGTAGGAAGTAACTGTGTTAGTTTGCGAAGCCAGATAAGCTAATTGCTCAGCTGTTGCAATCAAATAAGGATCTGAAGCTGTACCACTTCCACCGGCAAAGGCAGTTGCTGCGGTACCGTTCCAGGGCGCAGCGATTGAAGATGCTGCAATAATAGCAACTAAAATTAAAGTAACTAGTTTTTTCATGATTGTAAATTTTAATGGTTTGTATTTAAAGTTTGATACCGATCATTTGCAAAAAAGCAATTGAACACTATTGATTTATTTCACCTGAATAATAATTTTCTGAATATTTTGTTCTGAAATGCCTAAATACGAATTAGTAAGTACAAAGACGGCAGTATAAATACCGGCTTTTGTATAAACATAGGTGTAAGGTCGGGGTAAACCGTTAATGTCTTTCACATAAACACCCTGATCAGCAGTTCCTCTACTCAAATTGATAATAGGTGACACCAGCCACGCTTCATTTTTGTAAGTCGTTTGTCCCGAAACCTGAACTTGAGTACCCGTTACAGCCCATTTTTTTGCATAAGTAAGATCTCCACTTACCAAACAAGAGAACCAGGAAGTATCACCCACACCGGTAACTAAGGTTGTAACCGGATTAATTAAATTGCTGGTTAAACCAAATTCTTTGGTAGAATCAGCAACCGTAAATGAATTAACGAATACGGTTGGTCCTTTCAGTATAGTATCGTTTTTATACTTAAACGCAACATAAAAAGGAGTATTGGCATAACTTGTTACATCAAGATTTCCTGAAGCTAATCCCACCGTCGATGAAGAGGTTGTGTTAGTGGCAAAACTGGAAGTAATATCTTTCCATGTAGCATGCTGTATAGAATTTATGGCAGTAGCCACAAGTGCATGATTAGCAGTATAATCGGTTGAAATCAACACTTTGAATTCGTAAGTTGTTGATAAAGATGCATCTTTATTTAACCCACTTACAAAACTGATGTTTGCTTTAGTCACGGTTGAATGTTGCACTCTGAAATAATTTTTCAATGTTTCACCCGACCAAAAAGTGACATAATCAGCATTACCGCTAGGTGTGAAAATTAAGGTGTCATTTACGTTGCATCTTAAAGTGTCAGCCAAAATTGTTTTATTAGCAGTAAATGTCATTGTTGGCATTTGAATATCATTATTCTCACAGGCAAAAAATCCCAGTGACAAAAAGCAAAGTGATATTATCTTAATTATTTTCATTTCTTCTCTATTTAGAATATCAATTATTTTAATTTTCCGTTATCGTCTTTAAGCAAATCGATTCGATGTGCTCTTCAAAGTCCCCCTGTGGGGAATTTAGGGGGTTAATTACCATCCCGGATTCTGCAATCCTTTCATAGCGTTATTTTTAGAAGTTTCAATTTCCGGATAAGGTAATAAATTGAATTTGGTTCCCTGAACACTTCTTCCCCAGTAACTGATGGTTGCATCGTCCATGGGTAGATTGGCAAAAGTACTATTTAATATGCCCCATCGAATCAAATCATGTCGGCGATGTCCTTCTCCGAAAAGTTCACGGGCACGTTCGTCGCGAAGTTCAAGGATAAATAAATTTGGGTCGATGGCTCTTGGGTCATTGGCAGCAATGGTAGAAGCTTTTGCTCTAGATTTAACTGCATTAATGGCAGATAATGCTTCAGGTGTTACTACGTTTTTTGCCATTACATCAGCTTCAGCAAAAATAAGTAATACTTCTGAATATCGAATCAACGGAAAGTTACAAGGAGAACCGTATCCGGTTATTGTAGTGGCATTTTCAACATCACGTCTCCATTTTCCAACATATCTTCCGGGTTGAATGAGGACTTCATTCAGATTATCTCTGTAATAAACATGAGTAGCATCGCTTAATGGATTGCTGGTATCAATTTTTGGAGAATAATAGCTTTTAGCAGCTCCGTAAACACTTCCACTTAACGTGTATTCCTGAATAGTCCAGTCGCGGCGTTCATCTTTTGGTGCCGGATAATAATTGGTGACTGTTCCCACTACAGTTGCCGTATAAGGACCTCTTTCGTACAAATTAAAAAGCTTACTGGTTGTTCGGTTTGCACTTCCCGTCACAATAATATCTACTCCGTTATATTTCATCGGTGCTCCAATACCCGGAAATCCAGCCGAATTATTACCATTTGGTTCAGATGTGTAACTATTAAACTCAACTTCCATCAAGTTTTCATTATAGACATTGTCATACAGATCAGTTAGTAAATTAAGAAACACTTGTTTGAAACTTGGATTCAAAGTATGAATACCGGTGGCAATAACGGAACCGGCATATTGAGCAGCCTGAGTGTATGAATTCTGAGCATCTAGATTAAAGGGTATACCAGCCTGACGTAAATAGGCTCTTGCCTGAAGTGCCATGGCTGTCGTTTTAGAAGGTCGGCTCGAACGTTCCAAAAGCGGATATTGTGTTCTGTTTGGAAGGTATTTTATGGCTGAATCTAAGTCTGCATGGATAGCATTAAATACAAGTGCTGCCGGACTTACAGCGATGTGAATATCCTGAGGTGATAATGTTTCTGTCAATTTGAGTGGAACTGCACCCCAGTTTTGTACCAGGTTGTAATAAAATAAGGCACGCAGGAATCTGGCCTGTGCTGTCCACGATTGTCGGGTTGAATCATTCAAATTAGGAACTGAATTAATATGATCCAGGAAAACATTTGCCCGGTCAACCCCAACATACAATTGTGCCCAAATACCACTTACGGTTGGATCGGCTGAAGTTTGAGCCCAACTTGACAGACCACTGGGTGTTGTAGCTCCACCCCAGCACAAATCATTACTCATAATGTCGAGTTCATTAATCAGGTTTCGTCCGTATAAGAATGAATTGTTCAATTCCTGGTAGATTCCTGTCAGGGAGTTATTTGCTCCTTTCTGCGTGGAGAATAGTTGTTCCGCAGAAATAAAATTATCCGGTTGTACATTTAAAAAGTCGTTACAAGAGCTAAATGTAAAACCTAAAAAGACTGCTGTGATTACTGTATATAAAATATGTCTCATAATAATTTAAAGATTAACGGGTTAAAGTGTGATATTTCCTCCAAGGGTAAATGTAGATGCCCTTGGATAGCTCGAGAAATCAAATCCACGGGTCATTGGACTGCTAAAGGTTGATACCTCAGGGTCAAATCCGGAGTATTTGGTGAAGGTGAAGACATTATCTATACTGGCATAAACCCGGATATTTTTCAAGTAAAGCTTTTTTGCTAAATTCTTTGGAAGCGTATAACCCAATTGAATCGATTTTACTTTCAGATAGGAACCATCTTCAATCAAGGCTGAATAATAGGCAGAATGATTGGATCGTTGAGAACCAACTACCGGTATTTGTCCGTTCGGATTACTTCCGGAGAATGCATCCCGAATTGCAGTAGTCATATTATAGCTATAAGGTGAAGCTACCGTATAATTATAGTTGTTCACATTCATAATTTGATTTCCATAGGACCATTGCAAAAACAGACTAAAATCAAAACTATATGCTTCAATCCGGTTGTTTAATCCGCCAAAGTTTTTCGGATTGGCGTCGCCAATTACCGTACGGTCATACTGATCAATTTTCCCATCACCATTAATATCTACAAATTTCATATAACCGGGTGTAACCGAGGTTCCACGTGCAGTCGGATAATTGTTGGCAATATCCTGATTGGTTAGTAAACCATTGGAAATCCATCCATACATCAACGATAAAGGTTTACCTACCTGAGCAATATAGGGAGGAAAATTATTCCATTGATTGTAATCCGTGATATAAGCCCAGGCAATATTACTCGTCATGGTTGGTTGTGCGTTGGCAAGTGATACCACTTTATTTCGGATAAATGAAATATTAAAACTAGTGGTCCATTTGAAATTTTTTGTTTGAATATTTTCGGTAGTTAGTGTGAATTCATACCCGTGATTCTCAACCGCTCCGATATTCATATAGGAATTAGCGAAACCGCTTGATGTAGGCATATTTGCATTCAACAATAAGTCAGAAGTGAGTTTGTCAAAATAATCCGCCTCAAACCTGATACGTTGTTTGAATAGACCAATTTCAAGTCCTAAATCGGTTTGCTCAGTTGTTTCCCATTTTAGATTTACATTATCCATAGTAGTCTTGATGACAGCATTGTTAATCGTATTCCCAAAATAATAGGCATAAGGTACATTGTTTGCACTTCCTACATATTGACCAAGGGCCGCAAAATCGTCGACATTATTATTACCGGTACGTCCCCAACTGGCTCGTAGTTTTGTATTAGAAACCACATCTTGCAGCTGTTTCATAAATTTTTCTTCACTGATTACCCATGCAGCCGATGTAGAAGGGAAATACGCCCAACGGTTATTTGCTCCGAATTTGGATGAACCGTCCGCTCTGAATGAAGCTGAAAACAGATAGCGGTTATCATATCCATAAGTCACACGGCTAATTCCGGAGGCTAAGGTATTTCCACTGGAGCTGTAGGCTGAAACTTTAGGAGTTCCCTCGGCAATGGCATTCAACCCTAAATCATCCCTGGTCAGATTTTGGGCTCCAAATGAATAATACTCAAATGTGCGACCCGATAAAGTTGCTCCTAATAAAGCGGTAATTTTATGTTTCTGTTTCAACGTTACTCCATAATTAATCAAATAATCATTCATCCAGTTCATGGTGGATGTTTGAGTAATAGATCCATCGGCATATCCTTTTACCCGGGCTGTTTTTGTGTTGAAATTGTTAAAGGCTTGTGTGCCTAATACATTGTTGGTTATGCCAGCGGTAACTTTAAATTTCAAGCCCTTTATCGGTTCAAATTCAAGGTATGAATTGCCCATAATTGTGCTTGTGTTTTTGGCATTATATTCATTTAGGGCTGTTAAAACCGGGTTATTCCGCTGATCACTGGTTCCTGTTGTAACATCAACATTCGCCGGATCTTGCCCTGCGAAAACAAAGGGTATGTAAGACCAGGCTGATTGAATGAGGTTATTGGAATAACTGTTTGGATTTGGCCCCAACACTTTATTAAGCGAAAAACTTCCGGATACTCCAAAACGTATTTGTTTGCTAAAATTTTGATCGATTGCTATCCTGGCTGTGTATCGTTCATTGCTTGAGCCAATAATTACTCCGTTCTGTTGAAAATAAGAACCGGAAAAAATATATTTAGTATCCTGGGTTCCTCCCGATACTGATAAGGAATGACTTTGCATGGGAGCTTCCCTGAAAATTAAACTCAGATAATCAACAGCCGCCATAGTTTTATAGTCATTCATGGTCATATTTCTGAGGGTCAAATAATCACGGGTAGCTGTTCCGTTGCTGAGTGTCATTTGAAGATTTACAAACTCGTAAGGCGATAAAACATCAATGTGTGCATTGGTTTTTTGACTTGCATAATATCCCTTATAATCAATTGTTGGCTTTTCTGCTTTCCCTTTCTTGGTCGTAATCATTATAACGCCATTGGCACCACGTGCTCCATAAATGGAAGTGGCTGAAGCATCTTTCAATACTTCAAATGATTCAATATCGTTGGGATTCAGGGTATTGATATAATCGTCGCTCATTACAAAGCCATCAATGACATACAAGGGAGTAGGATTGGAGGTAATTGAATTTCCCCCACGAATTACAATATCTACTGCGTCACCGGGTTTTCCGGTTTGTGATGTTACCTGAACTCCGGCCATTCTACCTGCCATGCCTTCTGCTATAGATCCAACAGAAAGTTGTTGAACACTTGTTATGTCTAATTTGGAAATGGAACTCGTTAAATCTCGTTTTGTCGAAGTTCCATATCCAATTACAAGCACTTCATCCAGCGATTTATTCTTTTCAACCAATACGATCTTGAGTTTTGAATTTTTGGCTGAAACGCTGAACTCTTGTGTTTCATACCCCAAATAGGATACTTTTAAAACGGAATTAAGGGTTGCCGAAATACTAAATGTGCCATCCATAACCGTTAGAGTACCTGTTGCAGTTCCTTTTATAAAAACACTGGCACCGACAATGGCTTCTCCGTTTATATCAGAAACTTTTCCGCTTACCGTAGTTTTTGTTTGAGCCTGAAGGTAATTAGAACTTACAGCAACAAAAAACAAAAACAGGAGTAAGAATTTAATATTTACGTTGTTTTTGAAGCTTGCTTTTTTTAAATAAAATAAGTTTGTGTTATTCATAGGGTAGAAATATAAGATTTTAATTCGTTCTTTCTCTGTGTGACTTTTTTAATTATTATTTATTCTGTTACAAAATTGTACATTTTATTTTAATAACATTTGAAACAATTGTGCATTAAATTATAAAATTAGTGCAAGCTTTATCATTTTGCTGGAACAGGCTTTAAAACTTCAGAAATTTAGCCGTTAAAGTAGATTTGTTATTACAAACCTGAAGCAGGTAAACACCGGATGAAATATCCTGAGTGTTGATACAATTTACGCCATTCTCTCCTGTAAAGCTCTTAAACATTTTCCCGTTTAAATCTCTCAATGTCATATTTATAGCTGAATCACTTCCTTCAATATCAACTTTTAAAATATCTTTTGAAATGTTCCCAAGAATATCCATTTTAAAATCAATTACTTCTGTTGTCAGTACGGTTGTTATGTCAGCCGGATATATTAAATTCCAATCCGTATTTACAGTATAATCACGGGTAGCATAGAAGGGTCCGTTCTTGTTGTTTTGAGCAGTATTCAACGCATAGTAATTATTGCTACTCGTAGTTGCGCTATATAATCCTCCAAATCCAACATCCGTATTGTTGCTACAAACATTGTTGAAAATCATATTATCACTGGTGCTTCTATCCGCCGATAAGGCATTTAAATGTATGCCTCTTTGATTGAAATTACAGGTGTTGTTCGCAATCAAACACTTGGATGAATGTAGATTTGCCACAGCCATGTTGTAGTAAGATACACCCGGACCGGTATTATAATTTAGTGTATTGTCCATTACAATATGATTATTTGCTCCTTCCTCTATAAATACGCCATCACGAATGTTGTTGTTCAATGTGTTTTTCATTAGAACTGAATAGTTACTATAAGCATCTAAATCGATTCCGTCGCTCGCTGAATTAGTGGATGTGTTGGAAAAAGCATACAGGTGACTTGAGGCCAATTGCCAAACATTTCTGGAAGAACAACTGTCAATCGTACAAGCCCTTATGTAAGTTGGGCTGGTACTGTTACGTTTAGTAATTCCTTGTCCGAGTGATTTTTTTACTTTTACGGCATCTAAAACCACATTGGAACTCCCTGTTATATAAATAAGCGAACTAGAACCATTCAAATTTTCGCCATCAATAGTTCCACCCGAAAATGATGATATGATATTACTGTCTTTGAAATACAGAACGGTTTGTGTTTGATTCGAAGTGTTGCCAATAGTTCCCGTCAATAAAATACATTCATCTTCTTTTACCAACAACGAATCGGAAGCAGCCGTCGTATAAAAGTTTCCATTCAAATGACAAACAATAACCGCAGTTGGATTAGCCGTATGAGCATTGTTCAGGGCAGAGCGTATAGATGTCATTGTTCCGGAAGTTATGGTTATGTCTACTCTGGTTTTACTTAGTTTAATCAAATCGGTATGTTGATTTCCAATGAGCGGAGGGTTAAAATAGATACAACTTTTACCTGTTGCGTCGGTTGAACTCAGCCCGATATTACAAAATAATTGAGTGGTGTTAGCTCCAGAGCCGCTAATAGCTGTAGTATTAGCTTGAAAAGTATTGTAATAGATTCGGGCAGTTCCACAGGTTAAGCTAAGGCCGGTAGTATTGCTTTTCAAGGTATTGTGCGAAACCACCGCTTCACTGGTGCCATTAAATATGGAGATTCCGTTTGTACAAGTGCTAATGCTATTATATGTAACTGCATCGTAATTCCCTGCTATATAAATTCCGGTTGAGCAAGCAGTCACTGTGTTATTTGAAATGGCTGAATTATCAGCATTATCAGAAATACCGGTATTACAATTCTGAATAATATTATCCGTACAAGTGAAATTAAACGAATCGGAAAAATAGATTCCAAAAGCAGTACAATTTGAAATCGTACATCGTGTTACCGAACCTGCATCGGCATAAACGGCTGCTCCGGCACCTGAATACATAATTCCTCCACTTTTACAGTTTTGAATCGGAATTTGGTCAATATGCGTTTTTCCGGAAGTGGTCACATTAATTCCGGTGATAAATAAGTTATTGCCATCCAACAGACTCGTTCCATACCCGGCAATAGTAATATAATGACCACTGCTTACTGAAATTAATGACGTGGCAGTAGCACCCGAAGCAGCAGTAAGAGTAGCATTTTTCAAAATAAGCAACATCCGGTCGCTAAGTTGAAGCGGAGCGCTAGAAACCGTAAAAGTGCCGGAAATGGTGATGCGTATAATATTGGTTGGATAGGCACTACGTTTGGCATTGATAGAACTTTGCATGGAGGCAATGCTTGTACCACTTGGGAAAGACATCTCGCTAATGACCTCTGTGGGCTTTTGGATAAAATTCATTTTAGGTTCGCTAAAAAAACTTTGAGCAAAACAGAGAACAGGAAAAAACAGGAAAAAGAAGTATATCGTTTGTTTCATTAGGTGTTTTTTGTTATTAGATAATTTAAGTACAACAAAGATAGCTAGTTGTTTTTAAAAGAAGTGGCGACAATCGTGCATTTAATTCTTACAATCGTGCAAAACAGTCATTATTCCATTCAAAACAGTTTATAATTACTGAACAAGGTTGACGATTTTGGATAAATATAATAAACGTCAAATAACTTTCACAATGCATTCTGCCATTGTTCGATAGCTATCTTTATTGGGATGAACCTGCGTATAATTATCGGATGTCAGGTTGGATTAAAGTAGTGTTTTTCAACATAGTATGAATCTGTGTAATCATTTTTTCAATCCGGTCAAATCAGACTCAATGGTTATTTTGCCGTTTCCCGGAACAATGATTGCAGAGAAATCATCATTGAGTTCAATATTGGAAGAAGTTTTCAGCAGTATCTCTTTATTCTCAACCGTATTGTTGATCAAAGTCATAGGCCCTTTTTGATTAAACACACAGCCATAAATATTAATTTTAGTTTTCAAATAGTCCTTCATGGCATTATTGCTACCAAAGCTTATAGTATTGTTTTTTAAACTTGAATTGCTAATAGTTATAACATCCATCGGTGTCCCAACAGTGATAAATTTCGTAGGTTGATTATAAAGGATACGAATATTATCGAAGGTCAGCTGCTCTTGTTTTGGAACCTTTGCTCCGGGATAGTACGATCTATTAAATTTACCCACGTCAAAATGTACTGAAAAGGCAGTTCTTGGTTTTTCCAGGAAAATATTCCGAAAAATAACGTTACGAACTCCCGCTGTGTAAATCGGATCGGTTTGTACCATTACCCAGGTGATTCCATCAATCACCTGAATGCCAGTTTCATGTGTTGGTTGCGTGTTTGACGTATAAATTTTTCCATCCGGATTACCCTTCACACGATAAATTTTCCCATTGGATACTACCGCATCAGAATTTTGTACTTCCATGCCTTGCTTCCAGTCAATCCACGCTCCGGAACAAAAACGACAGAAATAACCAATATTTTTCTCCTTCACTCCCGCTAAATCGTGACAGTTCTCCACTACACCATCTTCAATCCAACCCAATTCCGGATTACCGACTGTATAATCTTGCCCATTCAGGGCAATAGCATCATCACCAGTTTCAAAAACGCCGTTGCTTATTAAAAAACGTTTACCACGACCCAAATGAACACCATCTTTCCAACCCTTGATAATTACATCGTTAATAATTACATCTTCGAAAGTACAGACATGAATGCCATACTGTGCTTTACCCAAATCCATACAGCGAAAACGGTCAATCCGCAGGTCTTTAATGTAAAAAAATGCCAGTTGACCATGTAGACCCACTGCCTCTTTAAAATCGCGCACATCCATTCCATTCACAATAATCTGTAAACCTTCTATCGTTATGTTTTCGTTATACGTTCTGCTAGTAGCTCCTTTATTGACAATTACATGCGAAAACTTACCTTGTTCGTCCACTTTTTGCAGAAAAACATTATTTCCGAATTTTAATGTAGTATTACTACCCACATAGATAGTTCCGGCCATTTTATACGTTCCGGGCTGGCTCACAATGATAGTTCCGGTTTGATCAACAGCTTTTTGCAAAGCCTTTACATTTTCGATTCCGGTGGCAGTAGGCGAAAAACCAAAGTTTGCAGCATTGTTGAAATTTGATTTGTCAGAAGAAGTAGTTTGAGCAAAAATAACACTTGTTACTGTCATTGCTAGAAATAGAATTGTGAATAGTTTGTTTTTCATAATTATTTAATATCGAATTATTTTGATTGATATTTTTGTTCGCTAAATTTATTTGTTTGTAATTTTATTCCTGTTTCGATTAAAAAATAATGCTCCAATTCACATCTCCATTTACCGGTTTCTCCAATACAAGTACACTCAAATCAGGATTGACAGGATTCACCTCAAGTTTTGCTGTTGAACCTATCACATAAACTTTTCCTCCTTTTTTCCCATTAAGAGCCAGCACAATGCGGAACGGTTCACCGCCAACAACTTTTGCAACTCCGGACAATTGTTTTTTAGATTGATCCCAATTAATTTTATCTAAATCTACATAACCTTGCATTAGATGGCGATTAGTGGAAAGTACCTGTGGATAATCAAAGACCTCACGTACCGAATACATTCGAGCCTCACCCCCGGCAAATTTTTCGCTCAGCACAGAATTTCCATGTAATTTGCCTATGAATCTATCACTCCAAAATTCATAAACATAGTAGTTTTTTTTTGGATTTAAATCCAATGACCCTCTTGATGCCTGCTCTCCGCTAAGTGGAGTACTAACCGTTGCAGAATCCTTATCATCGTTATAAAAGCTAACTTGTTGCCATTGATCATTTACACGAAAAGAGTAAGCACGTGGTAATTTCGTGCCGGTAAATGCATCAACCGGACGGGCACTCTGTGGAGTAGTATGCATAGGAAATGCCCTGCCTAAATCGTGAATAACTTCAGGAGCGAGAGTCCTAAACGAAAGTGCCGACTCGATTCGTCCGCTCGTAACATACAGCATTGTTATAAGTGCCTGACGCTCCAATGCTCTTAATGGAACATCGGAAAGACGTTTTCCACCACCATCAAATGCAGTAAATGACTTGCTGTCGGGATAATAACTCATCACAACACGATTTTTGTACCAACGGAGACCGCAACTGGCTGCCATTTTAGGATCCCACCTATCTGAATCATGCCATACTCTTTGTAAATCTACAATACCGGCGGTAAGATCGAGACAATTATCGCCAAGGGCACGTTCATGAATAAGGGCCTTTTCGCCCAAGCCATCCCGGCACATTTGAAACCATGCACGGTATGCTGATGCCGTCGTTGCATATTTATCTTCAAACCCTCCGTCCGGATGCCATGCAATGTCAGGATAATCGAACTTAACCCCTGAAAGACCGGCTTCTTTAAGATCTCCCCAAACCTTTTTCATATGCATCTGAAAATCAGGGTCGGTGTTATCAAAACAAACTAATGGATGAATATGCAAATGACGGCGATGAAGAAGACTGATGTCATTATGAAGCATGTGACCGGGGAATGCCTCAGCATAATCATCCGATGGCATGGCACATTGAAAATAAGTTTCAACAGTTCCACCACGTTCGTGCACGGCAGCGATAAAAGTTTTAAAACTATCATAAGGTTTTGTAAGATGACCATACTTACGAAAGTGTTCGTCATCCCACCAACCCTGTGCGGAGTTACCATTGTCCTGGCCACAATAAGTATCTGGTTCAAGACGAACGCTCACAGGAATGGTTTTCAGCATATCTTTCTGATTAGCAACATCCATCTCCTTTACCAATTTATCAGAAGTGTTTTGATGACTAAACCATCCACATAAAGTAAGGTTATTATAAACATTTGGATGAGAATTTGTTGCTGCACGTAGTATCAAGCCATATGTTTCAAGAGCCTGAAAAGGATTCGCTGTTAGCACGTCAACATAAAACAGGTCATTAGGTTGATAAATAGTTCCGGGATCGACCAGACGACCAACGGGATCGACTGCTCCAACCTGAATGTTTATTTCAGAACTTGCTACAGGCATTTTTCGTGGTCGCGCCCAAACAGTTTTCGATGTTTGACCCAACTCAATACCTTTGGAATCAGCATAAGTATCCCACAATTCATATTTACCTACAGCGGCATATTTGGCAAAATCTTGATAGGTAAGACCTCCAACTACAATGCTGCGTCGCTGACCATTTGCCATACAGGTTAAGAGTAAACTGTTTTCACAAGCCCTGTCGAAACCATCTTTCACTTCTGGTTTGGAGGAACCTGCGGCTCCATTAAGTGTCTTTATAGCTGTTTTTGTGAGTTTGGGGTAAACATCACCACCAACAAGAGGTTGAAAACTGCGAACACGTATACCGTAGCTCTTATGATTCACCATACCACTGCCAAGTGTAATAAAACTTTTATCGGGACGGAGAGTGAATGTGCTGAAATACTCCAGCCTGTCACTCCGATGCACCGACAACGTGAGCATAGTGCCTTCTCCCAGTGCATCAATTACCTTTTTTGTACTCCAATTCACTTCCGCATTTGGATCAAATTGTCTGCTTTGAAAGTCCTTTTCAGGAAAAGCTCCAAGTCCATCCACTTCTCCATGGGCATTGGCTATTGCTATTATATTATCTATAACGTTAATTATGCTGTAAGTGGCTGTCTTTAGATTTACTTCGATACGTACCAGATTATTTTCTAAACAAACCTCATTGGATTTTTCTATAACAATAACCTGTTCTGGTTTTTTGTCAAATATATTTTCAGCGACTACCCCATTACACATCGCAAATAAATTGAGGATTAAAACAACCAGAGAAAGGTTAATCTTCATTTCCTGCATAATTTTCGAGCTTTATTTATAATTTTTTGCATACTCAAATTCAAAACAGATTAGTTTTTAGTTTACTTGTGTTTTTAAGTTTTTACAATTCGAACTTAATTTTAAGTAGATAAAATCTCATCGCTGACTATATCAAAATTTAGAACAAATTAAGATTGAAAGAATTATAATCAAATAAATAAAATTTTTGTCCAACTCGACTATGCAAATATCCGATTTTATTTGATTGGATTGTTGAATTTTTGTGCATTTGATTGGAACGATAGTGCATTTTTGCAAGTAACACCCCCAGATTCATCAGAATAGATCTCAAAACCAATACGATAAATAGCTTATTTCCCGAATATCCCCGTTGAGTTTGTTGAACAAAACAAGATCTATCCTAATCCTTATTTTTTTTAGTTCTTATACCCTATTGTTTATTTAAAACAATATATTTAACTTTGTAATCACATTTCTAACTAAAAAATTATGCCATCTAATCATCACACTATCAAAGCAGAACTTTATCCGAATCTGCTGAAAAACAATCAGGGAACTTTCAAGGCACAAACCATAGCCTATCAAACGCTGGGAATAAAAGATATTTGTCATTCGCTTACGAATAAACCCGGAACGGGCATTGATCCCGATACCCTTGAATACCACGTAAGTCTGTTTCTGGAAGAAATGGGCGAACTACTGTCTGACGGATTTGCCATAAATACCGGTTATTTTGCCGCGTCAGCTTCCGTCAAAGGATCATTTAAATACAAAAATGACATTTTTGATTCCGAAAGGCATAGTGTTACATTCAAAT
>JBAWXD010000089.1:0-14552 GCA_037144275.1 Paludibacter sp.
TGTTCAGGGTATAACTTGTGATAATAATGATAATGTTTACTTCGTTGGAGGGTTTAGAAACAACTTTATTACATTTGACAATTTCACAGTTAACCATTTGAATAATATTTACACAGAAGGCTATATTACGAAATTAGACTCAAATGGAAATGTTCAATGGGCAAAAAAAATTACAGATGTCAATGGCAGTACAGAAAGTCCCATGGCTATTTGTTTTGACGGGGTTAACAACCTTTATGTAACCGGGAATTTTTGTGATACATCCGTGAAAATCGGAACAACCACTTTAACAAATCAAAACTCTCCCAATCAGGAAATTTATGTGATAAAGTATGATGTGAATGGAAACTCCGTTTGGGCAAAAAGTTTTGGCGGTAATGGTAATGATATTGGTATGAGTATAGCCAATGATACTAAAGGAAATGTATTAATAACAGGTAATTATTCGAGTACTGATTTTAAAGTCAATTCATTGCTCCTGCCAAACACTTCATATTCCAGCAACGTATTTATCATTAAATTAAAAAGCGATGGCAGTTCGTTATGGGGAAAGGGCATAGATAGTAATGATACTGAATTTTGCTGTTCAATATCAACTGATTATAATGATAATGCTTATTGGGGTGGATATTTTAAAAGTGCTAGTATAAAAATCGGAAATTTAACTCTGACAAATCCAAATCCCGGTTATGAACGATCCTTTCTTTCAAAATTTGATTCAGATGGAAATACAATTTGGGCCGTTAAAAATAATGAAGCTACCGTCAGTGATTATATTTATGGTATAAGTGCCGATAAAGCCGGCAATATCTATACAACTGGTTACAAATACTTTAGCGCTCAGAATCAGGGCATTAGTATCTCAAAATACAATTCAACCGGAAATGAAATTAATTCGTTCAACATTGCCAACACATCCAAACAATACGGTAGGGGTATAATCTCCGACAGCAAAGGAAACATTTACTTATCAGGCGATTACAATGGAAGTGCTCTTACTCTCGACAGCAATACACAAATTACAAATTCTGCTTCTGGTTCGTCGGAAATGTTTCTTTCAAAGTTTTATCTTACCTGCAATGCTCCTACTTTTTCATCAGTGTATTTTTGCCCAAATGATTCGGTAGTATTAACTGCACCTGGCAATTATGATTCGTACAGTTGGAAAGACCCTACTAATTTGGTGGTAGGTACAAAGCAGACATTTACCGTTAAAAAGCCAAAAGATAAAGATATTTACAGCTGTGATATGATTGTTACTGGCTGTAAAACAGCACTGACGGATACCTTAAAACAATATTCTGATTTCAATTTAAAGTTAACGGGTGATACTGTTTTTTGCGAGAATGA
The DNA here is from genome assembly GCA_037144275.1 of Paludibacter sp. GTDB lineage: Bacteria > Bacteroidota > Bacteroidia > Bacteroidales > Paludibacteraceae > Paludibacter. The sequence continues at coordinate 1,351 of JBAWXD010000089.1, forward strand.
CAGTACTAAGTTAACTGCCAGCGGAGCTATAGGTTACATTTGGTCAAACGGAAAAACTTCAAGTTCAATTTATATCAAAAACAGTGGTAAATACACTTTGACAGGTATAGGATCAAATGGATGTAAAAAAAGTATTTCTGTAAATATCAATAAATTAGCGTTACCTCATTCCGATTTTGCCTTTACACCGCCTGCACTTAATAAAACACAAAATACATTGACTTGTGTAGTAACAGACCCTGAACCCAATACCATATACAGCTGGGATATGGGTGATGGAACTACAGAAAACGGTTCCACAATTATCCACAATTATCAAAATATATCAAATTCGCTTCAGTATAAAATAAAACTGAGAGCATCTAATGGAAACGGTTGTTCTAATACAACTTTAAAGAATATAATTATTAATACCCCAAACTTTTCATCTGCTTATTTTTGTGCAAACGATTCTGTAACACTCACAGCTCCAAATGGATATACTTCGTACACCTGGAAAAATCCAAACGGATCTGCAGTAAGTTTTAAACAAACAACAACCATCAAAAAACCAATAGACAAGGATATCTATACCTGTGAAATGCTGCTATCAGGCGTTATTGTGGTATTAACGGATACTTTGAAACAATATCCGGCTTTAAATTTAAAAATTACGGGTGATTCTACTTTCTGCGTTGGTGATAGTGTCAAACTAACTGCTTCAGGGGCAAATATTTATGTTTGGAATAATGGAAAAATTTCTAATTCGATTATTGTGAAAAATTCCGACAAATATACAGTTACAGGTATCGGTTTAAATGGATGCAAGCAAGATGTCTCAATAAACGTAAAATCGATTCAAATACCTAAACCGGAGTTTTCATATTCACCATCTTCAATCAACAAAAAAGAAAACGTTTTAAGTTGTTCGATTACAAATCCTGACCCAAATCTGAATTATAGTTGGGATATGGGTGATGGAAACACAGAAACAGGAATTGATATAAAACACACTTATCAGATAATACTAAATACCGTTCAGCTTAAAATCATTTTAACTGCAACGAATAAAAATGGCTGTTCAGGCATAGAATCAAAGAATATCATTATTTTGCCATTTATCCCGAATGTATTTACACCTAACAATGACGGATTAGACGATGTATTTATGAGCGGCTTTGAATTAAAAATATTTGACCGTTACGGCTTGCAAATATATAGTGGCACAAGTGGTTGGGATGGAACATATAATGGAAATCTGCTAAATCCTGACACTTATTTTTATGTTATTTCCTTTACCGATAATTACGGACAAAGCAGATCGTTAAAAGGGTATATTACATTGGTTAGATAGATTTTTGATATGAATTTTAGATATCTGCTCATAATACTCCTGTCATTTGTTTTTTCTCAAAACAAAATTTATTCACAAGCCGACATAAATATGTCTACAAACATATTTAATCGTGCCAGCTACAACCCGGCCTCTGTATCGCGCCCCGATTACCTTTATATTTACGGAAGTAATAAAACACAGTGGGTTGGTGTTGAAGGGGCACCGAAAGTATTAAATCTTCAGATTTCGGATTATTATCAACCGCTTCATTCGGCACTTGGACTTTCATTTGTAAATGATGTGGTAGGTTTTACTTCTTTTTTTAATCCAATGCTGATATACTCATATAAAATTACAGATGAAGAAAACTGGGGATTGGCATTCGGAGTAGCCGGAGGTTTTTTTTCAAGAAGTTTCGACCATTCACTAATCAAATCAAACAGTGGCAATGATCCCGGGTTGAATAATTTACCCGATAATATACTACTTCCTGATGCTAATTGTGGAATTGAATTTCAAATCAACAACTTTACAGTTGGACTTTCCTCAACCCATATTTTATCCTTAAACAACAATTCAGACAGTATATTTTTCAACACAAACCACCGTTATGCTTATGCAATATATGAATTAAAAGAAGATGAACTTATCAACTTTTCCTTTGCAGTTCAACTAAACAACCGTAAAAATGTATTTATTGCAGATGGAACTGCAATGGCAAGATTTAAAACAGCTACTGGTTTAACAACCGGCTCACGGGAAATATTTGATTTAGGTTTGACATACAGGACATCTAACATTTTATCCCTAATGCTCGGATTTTATGTCCTGCAGAATTTACGCGTGGGTTATGTATATGATCAAAGTTTCAATCCAAATTATTCAACCTATTCGACCCACGAAATTATGCTTGAATACAGAATACCAATGCAATCAGCATCTTCTTGTCCAAGTTGTAATAAACAAAAAAGAAACCGATAATTTTAAATATCTGTTTCCAAAGTTCGATAGTATTCCTGCTGACGGTCTTTATTATCTGATAACTTTCGTAGCCGCTGAAAAACAAGTACCTTTGTCACCACATCTAAAAAAACGACAAATGACTTTTGCAGACTTAGGTATAAACGAAAATATTATTCAGGCACTGGAGGGAAACAGCATTACACAGCCAACCAATATTCAACTTCAGGCCATTCCACACATTCTGCATCATGATTCCGATTTAGTAGCTGTTGCACAAACCGGAACGGGAAAAACGGCTGCTTTTTGTCTGCCTATTCTGCAAACTATTGACCCGAAACTTCCAAAAATACAAGCGTTAGTGCTCGTTCCTACCCGCGAACTAGGACAACAGGTGGCGCGAGAGTTCTTCCTTTTTTCCAAATATCTGTCGAGGGTATTTGCCGAAGCAGTGTATGGCGGTGCGCCCATTGATGACCAGATTCAAAAGCTGCAACGTGCCACACATGTGGTGGTTGCCACTCCGGGTCGCTTGATTGATTTATTGGAACGAAAAGCCCTGAGTTTAAATGATCTGAAATATCTGGTGCTGGACGAAGCTGACGAAATGATGAATATGGGGTTCAAAACGGAGATTGACATGATTTTGAAATCATGCAAAACAGACATTTGCAAAATGCTTTTTACGGCAACCATGCCGGGCGATGTGAAACAGATTATTCACGATTACCTGCGCCCCGATTTTACGGAGATACGCATTAATGCCGAGGAATTTGTGAATCAGAAAATTGACCACGAATACCTGATTTACAAACAGGGGCATAAACTGGAATACCTGAAAGCATTTTTATCGGAACGACAAGGTCAGCGGGGAATTGCATTTTGCCGCACCAAAATTGCCGCCAAGCGACTGGCAAAACAGCTCGCCGGTTTTGAAGTAGTGGCCGATGCACTTCACGGCAATCTGAATCAGGAGATGCGCGACAAAGTGATGCGCGGATTCAAAAAAGGTCGTATCAACTTGCTTGTGGCTACCGATATTGCTGCCCGAGGCATTGATGTGAAGGACCTCGATTATATTATCCATTACCACCTACCCGAAAAAACCGAACATTACACTCACCGCAGCGGACGAACCGCCCGTGCCGGAAAATCGGGGATTTCTATTTGTTTAGTCAAAACGGACGAGCTGGAAGACATCAAAACACTGGAATCGGAACTGAACATCCATTTTACAGCCCTGGACATTCAACCCAAACCGGAAAAACCGAGTGCTCCGATAACGATTTACGTGAATATCGGCTTTGGACAAGGTTTTACGAAAGGCAATCTGCGTGAATTTTTGGTGGAAGAGGCCGGTCTAAATATGGACGATATCCAAAACATCATGGTTGAGGATAACCGCTCATATTTTGATGTTCCGCAGAAATTTGAGCAACAGATTTATATCAACCTCAAAGGCTTTAAACTGTCACACCGTAACCTGAAATTCAGTTTAGATGGGGAAAATAGCAAACGAAATATATACTAAAGAGAAGGAGTATTTTTAAACCCCTCCGCTTAGCTCGTCCCCTTAAATTAAGGGGACAACACCTGGTCAGAATTATTTGAGCATTAAAGGAAGTATAAGAACTCTATTTTATTAAGACCTAATTCATTGATTCATTTCTGCTCCCTCTCCACTTGGAGAGGGTTGGGGTGAGGCCTGGGACTAGCGAAGCGGAGGGGTTCAAAGAAGTTTAAAACAAAATTATCTATCCATCATACTCGGCTTACCCGCTAACTGTGCAGCAGCATCCACGCTAAATGTTCCATCAGTTACAATTTCTTCACCGTCATTCAAGCCACTGAGTACTACATAGCTATTGCCCAACATTGGTCCGAGTTCTATTTCGCGTATCTTGAAGCTAAAGCCTTCAGTATCGGGTTGTTTTACATACACTATGGAGCGTTTACCAGTCCACAAAACTGCCGAACGGGGAATAATCAGTTTATTTTTGAACTCGTTCAGATTGGCTTTTACAATGCCTGTTGCAAACATTTCAGGCTTTAATTTTCCGTTAGCATTGCCCACTTCCACACGTACTTTAGCTACACGGTTCACCGGATCAATTACCGGATCGATAAACTGTATTTTTGCTGAAAACTTAGTTCCGGGCAAAGCCTGCATCGTGAAAGATATTAAATTTCCAACTTTTAGAAATGGCAAATCACTTTCATAGGCATCAAACAGCACCCATATACTTGAAAGGTTGGCAATATCGTACAACACTGAACCTTCCGAAACATGATCGCCTGTATTGACGCGTCTGGCAGTTACAATTCCCGAGGTATTGGAATATACTTCGAAGTTCGTCTTTACCTTACCGGAACTTTCAATTTGTGCAATCTGCTTTTCAGTCAGCATCCATTGCATTAGCTTTTGCATAGCAGCGTCATAAATTTCTGGCTGCATTTTTTTGCTTTTTGCCGCCTCAATCAATTCCTGTTGAGCGGTAATCAATTCGGGTGAATAAATCAAAGCCAGCAACTGTCCTTTATGAACCGCTTCGCCCGTGAAGTTCACGAAAAGTTTGTCAATACGCCCGCCAATGTGAGCTACTTGGTTTTGTAACAGACGTTCGTCGGCCTGCACTTTTCCGTATAAGCGTACCTCTTTTGTTGGTTTTTGATGACTCACAATAGAAGTTGTAACATTAGCCAATTCGGCTGCTTCTTTACTGAAATGAATAGCAGCGGAATCGACTTTTGTTTCACTCTCTTTCAACGCAATTAAATCCATTCCACAAATCGGGCATTTACCTGCTTTATCTTTCCTGATTTGAGGATCCATGGAGCATGTCCAGATTTGGTTCTTAGTCTCAGTAGTTTGTTGCTTATCACTCTTTTTATCTGATGAATGAAAGAGAAGCCAACCAAGAAAGAGTCCGGTAAGAAGAAAAAGTCCATAACGGACGTATGTGTTTGAAAATAATGTTTTCATAATAACTTTATTATTATTAAACCCCTCCGGGGTTGAGTTTGTATTGATTTGTTCATCCTCCGGTTACACCGGAAGTTATTCACATTCAAGTCCTTCGGACTTTATTAAATCTGGTTTTAAAGCCCCTTTAGGGGTTTGGGGTCATTGTATCAATCGTTTTATCAACGCCTCCGCCTTATTAAATTCTACCACTGTTTCCAACTGTTTCAATTCATAGTCGAGCAATTGCTGGCGAATGCGCAGAATGTCACTTAAGCCCGAAGCTGACGAAGAAAAGGTTTTAATGGAAATATCTAGCGACTTTTTCGCCAACTGGCTCTGGCTATCGTACAATTTCAAGCGTCGTGCGGCATCATTATACTGTTGCAATGCCTCATAATACTGAGTTTGAAGCATGTTTACCGTTGCCTGATAGTTTTGTTCGGAGGCCGTTTTCAGAAAATTGGTTTCTGCTTGCATGGCATTATATTTCTTACGGTAAATGGGTAAAGTAACCGTGAGCATAGGCATTATCATATCCTGACCATTCATGGGCGAAGTGGACATCTCGCTTTTGCTAATGACCGAATAGTTCAACCCTACTCCTACCATAGGCAATCCCATCTGTTTTTGCATTTTGGTACGCGCCTTGAGCGATTGTTGTTCATACGATAACATGCCCAACATGGGATTGTGTGTAAACATTGAATCATTTACCGACAAATAAGATATATCCAGCGGTTCAACCTGCAACAATTCAACGGTTGCAACAGACGTTTTCAGCGGGCGGTTCAGCAAACTATTGAAACGAACCACCGCAACCTGTTCTTCATTTTTCAGATAAACAATATTATCTTCCAAACTTGCCGCTTCAATTTGAATCTGATATACTTCCGACAAACCTGAAGCTCCCGAAGACGAACCCATGGAAGATAAGCCTGATGAAGATACTGTTGGAGATGATCCTCCGGTACTACCACCCATTGTATTCATACCAAAGGAACCGGAAGATACTGCCGGAGCATTACCACCAGACATTTTACTTCCTGAAACAGCAGAGGAAGCTGATGAACCCGATCTAAATTTTACCAATGTTAGTCTTTCAATGGTTTTCAGAAGTTCCACATTCTTTTCCGAAATTCGGATATTCTGACGAACCCGATACAAATCGAACCAGGTACGCTGCACATCGTAGTAAACCTGCAACTTGGCATCTCTGAATAATTCATATTTCCCTTTAGCCATAAGACTCATTTCATCCTTTGCATTTTTGATAACCCCAAACCATGGAAACATTTGCATCAGCTTGATATCCGCCACCTGATAACCTGCCATCAACTCCATTGGACTCAGAAAAACACCCATTTCCAATTGCGGATCTGGCAAACTACCTACTTGCGGAACCTTTTGCAACGCTGCCTGATATTCGTTGTATCGCTGCAAAACAGTCGGGTTGTTTTTCGTGGCTATCTCAAGATAATGCATCAATGAATCAGATTGAGAAAAAACAGAAACAAGTGGAAGTATGATTAATGACAGAATAATATATTTGAAATTCGTTTTCATCTTAATTATTAATTTTTAATTATTAATTGTCCTCTCCCGCCACATGGCCTGAAACAGCGGTACCACAAAAATGGTCATCACCTGAATAATCATTCCTCCAAAAGTAGGGATAGCCATTGGCACCATAATGTCAGCCCCTTTTCCGGTAGAAGTAAGGACTGGTAGCAACGCAATTACCGCCACAGCCGTAGTCATCATGGCCGGACGAACCCGCTTTTTGCCGGCTTCAATCACAGCTTCGCGTACTTCATGTACCGTTTTGGGTTTCTTATCTTCGAACACCTGATGGATATACGTTCCCATAATTACACCGTCGTTGGTGGCAATACCAAAGAGGGCGATAAACCCAACCCAGACCGCCACACTCAAATTTATCGGATGCATTTGGAACAGATCGCGCAGGTTCATTCCGGCAATAGAGAAATTCAGAAACCAATCTTGTCCGTAGAGCCACAGCATAATAAATCCACCGGCAAAGGCCACAAATACGCCCGAGAAATGAATAAACGAAGCAGTCACAGTTTTAAACTGGAAATACAACAAGAGCAAAATCAGCAATAAACTAATCGGAATAACAATCGATAAGCGCTCCGTTGCCCGAATCTCATTCTCGTAGTTTCCTGCAAATTTATAACTCACTCCGGCAGGCAGTTTTATTTCGCCCGAAACGAGTTTTTTCTGCAAAATTTTACCGGCTTCGTTCACCACGTCCACCTCTGCTTTCGCATCCTCTTTATCGAAAATGACATAACCCAGCAAAAAGGTATTCTCGGTTTTAATCATTTGCGCACCGCGCGTATAATTGATATCGGCCAGTTCGCTCAACGGAATTTGTGTTCCGTTCATCGCCGGAATCAAAATCCGTTTGATATCTTCGGGATTGTCGCGGAGCTCCCGTGCATAGCGCACCCGCATCGGGAAGCGTTCACGCCCTTCAACCGAAGTGCTTAGCGCCATGCCACCCATGGCTACCTGCAGAATTTCCTGCACATCGCTCACGGTCATTCCGTAACGCGCCATATTTTCGCGATTCAACTTTATTTCAAGGTAAGGTGCACCCACCGCACGGTCGTAAAACACCGACGAAGCTTTGACTGACGGAACATGCTTCAATGCTTTTTCAAACTGCATTCCGGCTTTTTCAATCGATTCTAAATCGGGTCCATAAACTTTCAAGCCCATCGGTGCCCGCATTCCGGTAGAAAGCATCACCAAGCGGGTTTCGATCGGCTGCAATTTCGGAGCTGAAGTCAAACCGGGAATATCAGTAACTTTCACGATTTCATTCCAGATATCGTTTGGCTTTTTGATCTGCGACCGCCATTGACGGAAATATTCACCTTTCGCAGAAACAATTAAGCTATCAGCAGGAATGGCGCGGAAAGTTTCTTTCTCGGCATTAAAAGTCTTTCCATTTTTCAACAGAAAAGCACCCTCTTTATCCACCTTGAAGCGTTCGCGATGCCCTTCTTCGTTCAGAATATATTCGGGGCGATAATTAATCGTGTTCTCAAACATCTGCACCGGAGCGGGATCAAGCGCTGAATTCACACGTCCCCATTTACCCACCGCCACTTCCACTTCGGGAATGGACGCTAGTCGTTTATCCAGTGTTTCGATATATTGCAGGTTCTTTTCGATGCTCGAATGCGGCATACTGGTTGGCATCAGCAGGTACGAACCTTCGTTGAGCGACGGCATAAATTCTTTGCCCGTTCCGGGAAATACCTTTGCTGGTGCCTTCAATCCTATTTTTTCAAGTCCATTTGCTACAGGTCCGAACACTTTATCAAAACCTTGCCACACCAGCAATCCGAAAAGTAAAGTAAAAGCAGGTAGTATCAGAAATTTCCATTTATGAATCAACGCCCAACGCAGAATCGGTTCGTAGAAATGAACCATCGTCATCAATGCACCCAGAATAACCGCAACGATTCCCGCCACAAACAGGAAGTTGACGAATAAACTGTTGTGAGCACCCAGCGGCAGCCATTCCATGGATAAATAATACACCGCCACCAAAACGGTAATAGCGATATTGATGTAATTCGGATACTCTTTCTTTTCCTTCGGCCAACGGTAATCCTGCAAATTATTGATTCCCACAGCCACCAATGCCAACGCCGGCCAAACCTGCCAGATAGCGACGAACAGGACTCCTGCAATGATTAACCCACCATTGAAATAGCGGCGAAGCTTCTTCGTATCAATCCGTATATCAAAAACAATATGCACCAATGTTGGCAATACCACAATACCAAGGATAAAAGCCGACAACAGCGCAAATGTTTTGGTGAACGCGAGCGGGTGAAACAGTTTTCCTTCGGCTGCTTCCATAGCAAATACCGGCAGGAAGCTGACAATGGTGGTAGCGATGGAAGTCACCACCGCAGCACGAACCTCGGTTGTGGCAAGGTAAATGACATTCATCAGTTCTTTGCCCCGAATGCCTTTGTTCTCGGGCATTTCCAAATGTCGCAGAATATTTTCCACGTCCACAATCCCGATGTCCACCATTACGCCAATGGCAATGGCAATACCGGACAAGGCCACTATATTGGCATCTACATGGAAGAAATGCATCAGAATAAAAGTCATCAGTACGCCCAATGGCAACAATCCCGCAACAATCACCGAAGCCCGAAGATTGAGTACCAAAACAATGATGACAATGATGCTGATCAGGATTTCGTGCGAAAGAGCAGATTCAAGCGTGCCAATCGTTTCTTTTATCAGACCGGTACGGTCGTAAAAGGGCACAACGGTTACTTTGGAAATGCTACCATCTGCCAATTTCTTTTGCGGCAATCCGGCTTCTATCTCTTTTATCTTGGCTTTTACATTGCCAATAACTTCCATCGGATTGGAACCGTAACGGGCAACGACCACCGCTCCCACTGCTTCGCTTCCGGCTTTGTCCAGACCACCGCGACGAGTAGCTGGTCCAAAAGAAGTCCGCGCAACATCTTTGATGCGCACCGGAATATTATTCCGCACCGAAACAACCGAGTTATCCAGATCATCCAGATTCTTCACGTAGCCGAGTCCGCGGATAATGTATTCCACATTATTCAGCTCCACGGTTTCGGCACCGATATCCAGGTTACTTTTGCGGACTGCATTCATTACATCCATCACCGTCACACCAAAAGCTTTCAATGCCTCAGGGTTTACATCCACCTGATATTCCTTGCTAAAACCGCCCACCGAAGCTACTTCCGAAACACCTTCAGCAGCCGACAGACTGTATTTTACATAGAAATCCTGAATGGTTCGTAATTCCTGCGGATTCCAACCACCATTCGGTTTGCCAGTTTTCGGGTCGCGCCCTTCGAGCGTGTACCAAAAGATTTGTCCTAATGCCGTTGCGTCTGGTCCAAGCGAGGGTTGTACACCTTGTGGCAAAGTTCCGGCAGGCAATGAATTCAATTTCTCCAGAATACGCGACCGGCTCCAGTAAAATTCCACATTATCTTTGAAAATAATGTAGATAAACGACATGCCAAACATCGATGTGCTCCGAATGGTTTTTACTCCCGGAATGCCAAGCAAAGCAGAAGTGAGCGGATAACTAATCTGATCCTGAATATCTTTGGGCGAGCGACCCATCCATTCGGTAGAAACGATTTGCTGGTTGTCACCAATATCGGGGATGGCATCCACCGGAATCGGATCGCGGGGAATAACTCCCGTTTTCCAATTGAATGGCGAATACGTGATTCCCATCACCACGAAGGCAATCAGAAAGATAAAGGTAATCAGCCTGTGCTCGAGAAAATATTTGACGAGTTTATTAAACATAAAATCAATGTTTTAATATGCCAGTTTGCTAATATGCCAATTAAGAATGGCATACATATTCATTGGCACATTGGCATATTATTTTATCGGCACATTATCTGTATTTGCAACAAGCAGGCAGTGCATTGTAAACAGCAGTAGTTGCTTTGTACTTTGGAGTATCGTGACCTACTGCAGCAAGTTTCTTTTGCACATCGTCGCTTGTTACTTTTGCAGGATCATAAACCAAGGTCAGTATTTTGGTTTTATCACTCCAGTCGGCTTTGGTAACACCAGCCACTTTAGCGGCTTTTTCGATGCGTGCTTTGCACGATTCGCAGTTGCCTGACACTTTGATATTTTCTGTTTTGGTTGCAGCAAAAGCTACAGATGAAATGGTTAGAGCCATGATGGCTACGAATAATTTTAATGTTTTCATTTTGATTGAATTTTATGACCCCCTGCCCCAAATGGGTGTTCAAAGGTCTTGTTATTTAATTTGTTTATTTTAATTTGTAATGCATAATCATTTTGTCGGTTCCGTCCATGTGCCAAAACCAGAGGTCTGTAGCCGTCAGTTTATTGATAGTGTTTACATCCGACTTGCCGGCTTCGATGCCTGAAACCACAAATTGTGTTTTATTTTGCTGGAACTGCCATGCACCGGTCATTGGATTCATGCCCATATTATCAGCATAGACAACCGTTCCATCAGCTTTCAGCGTCATTTGGTATTGAGCACCTTCACTTGCCAGAATTTCGGCAGGGGTCATATCCATTCCGGCCATATTTACCGATTCAATCACCCATGTTTTATCTGTAATCAGGGTAACCGGGTCTTCACTGCATGCTGCCATAGTGAATCCAACCGATACCAATGCTATTGCAATAATTAATTTTGATTTTAAAGTTTTCATCTTGAAATAATTTTAATTGTTTGATTAATCGCACACTGAATACACAGAATGGACAGATTTTATTTTGATGAAATAATCATCAAAGCTTGATAAGATTTTGGAATGAAATAGATGTGACAATGCTAAGCCACTTACAGTTTCTTAGTGAAACTGAGTGTCCTTAGTGTCTTAGTGGTAAGAAAATCAAATACGGAATACACAAATGTCAGGGAGGCTGACAGCACTGGCAATATAGTTACCCGGTGGCTGGACATTTGCGTTGGTAGCAGAATTCGTATGTAGAAATTGAATTCCAATCGTTCTGGGAATATCAAACACCTGCAAAAGTTGATTGGCAGTGTGATTGATTTGTAAAGTTGAAGGACTATAATTGCTATCTACAGCATAAAATGACATTTCGTCTTTGCAGCAATCTTCTTTTTCAATCCCTTTCTTAACCGGGGTTGATTCTGCAGCACACATGCCACAAGTGGCTTTCTGGTGTACAAACGACAGCTTTACAGCCGAAACTTCTCCTCCACACAAGTGCGTAGCCAACGAAAGATGCATCCCCGAAAGGAGTATCAATGCAGCAAAAAATATGGAGAATAGTTTTTTCATTTGATAGTGAAACAAACTTACCAGTAAATAGTTGAGGCAAAAGTAGAATAAAATGAAATCAATACAACTTTATTTCGGGTTAAAGTTTCGTAATTGGGTGGAAAGAGTGGAAAAATGATAGATTCAAACCACATTATTCGCTAAACCTTTTCTAAATTATTCCTCATCATCTTTAGATATTTTTCGTCTAAATGGTTCATATATCATTCTTGATATAAAAAATACAATGATCAGTTCAATAAACTGTCCGATGATTGCACCAATTGCACCACCTCCATAACAAAGTGCAAAGCCGAGTATGTAACCTGGCATTAAAATGAAATCTAACCACCCTGGAAAAATCATTCCAGATCCATTAATTGTATCAAGCAAAGCAATTGTTGAAGGAATCCAATATACTAAAGCAATAATTAATGTTATTATAAAATTTGTTCGTTTCATATTGAAGTCTTAAAATAGAATTTGAGTCTCTGATTCATACATCTTCCTCTTAGGCGGATTGCATCGTGTTTCAAAATTATTTATTGTTTTGATATTCTACATTATTAGTACCTCTCGATGCAATTAGGGATGCAACTAAGGCACTTTGAGGCCTATTTTTATTTTCCACCCCCAAAGTTAATACTTATTTCTAATTTCGTCGGGGTTATGTAAAATATTTTTTCTTGACTAGAGCAAAAAAGAGCGCGAACTCTCGTCCGCGCTCTCACTAATTCTTTCTTAATTTGCAGCAGGAGCATCGCCACCTTTCTTTCCCTTTGCCCTACGGATAGAAACCGTATTGTCGTAGCCTTCGATGCGTTTGTTTAGTTCGGTTACAAAACCGGCATAAGCAGCTTCGCCTTCCACCACGATAAGTGCATTCAGACGTTCCACCAGTTGACGGTAGATAGCATCTGTTTTCACGCGTTCTTCTTTCATGCGCAGGATGGTTTTGGAAGCCTCGTCGGTGTAACGGTTATTTTTCAAATCATCGAAGGCTTTGTTTTTAGCCGCCAGTTCAGTTACCCAGCCTGTCAATCCTACTGTAGCTACATCAGCAGCATAAGTAGTTGTAAAATCATTAATCAAACTGTTTAGCCCTCCGGTTTCGGAATCGTAG
>JBAWXD010000090.1:0-14316 GCA_037144275.1 Paludibacter sp.
AACCTCTAAATCATCAACAACTAATACTCTTTCAAATAATTACAATTATAACCAACTCTTACAGATTAATGAGTCTTCAATTTCCTTTAATCACACTAAGAAAACAGATATTTATACTGGACTTGACGTTTCATTTAATGGAACAATTGATTTGTACAGATTACGACTCTTCACCAGACTTTCCATATTCATTTGCAGAAAAAATTGTTGAGAAAATATATCCCGAATTTGGTAAAGAAAAATTAAACATATTGGCACTTTGTGATTTATCATTGCAATATAACAATCCAGGTAAGATATTTGTCCAATTCCTGCAAGATATGTTTTCAGTAAAGTGGCTTCCAGAAAGTCCTGAAGAAATATACGATAGTGTATATAAAAGGAGAAATACCCTAAATGGGGAAGGAGAAAATTCTATTGAAGATGTTTACAACCAACTGTCTTTAAAAGTCAGAAATCAAGTTCAAGGATATTTTAATGACCCTGAATTGTTCACAGACATAAGAAATTGGATTAATCAATTACTAAAAACGGCACAAGAGATTCGATTTGACAACAAGTATTTTATTCTTGATATTGCAAGAGGTGGAAAGGATGTTTTTCAAAGTTTTTTCAAACAACTTGGTACACCACTAATTTCAAATAGTACGGGGGAATGTACTTTATTATACCCTGACAAACCAGAAGGGGTAGAAATTGGCTACTTCATAGCTATTGGACAAATTATTTCCTATTTTGAAAGTGGTAGTTGCAGATGTGATCTGTTGAATATCTGTAAAAAATACAAAAATAAGATTGACCAACGTTGTGAATCTGCACCTTGGGAAAGATGTTTTGATACATTACTATGTCCATATGCACTATTATGGAAACATTGGAATTTAAAAGAATATACACCATTGTAAGCATAAAATTAGAATTAAATATTCTGTACCACATTTGTACCATAACGCTTAAAAGCTGCATAAATAAAGGGTTTTTGTTTTAGAAGAAGTTAAATAAAAAGTCCCCTAAATCCCTCTCAAGGGGGACTTAAGATAAGAAACCGCCCAATCTGAAGTAATTTCAGGTTGGGCGGTTTTGGGTGTATAACAATTCTGGCAATAACGCTCCTATATTGCCAGAAATGTTATAAAATAAAATAGTTTAGGGGCTCAAACCTCTCCCGATATTTCGGGATAAATGGCGAAATATGTAAATAATGCCGTTTCGTAAAAATATATTACTAAAAATGCTAAATCACTTCGCAAAACAATCATTACATCTGCTTTAGCGGCTTTGGATAGTTAGTTTCTTTAGGCTTTGTAGCTCTTAGGTTTTCCACCTAAAACTTTCTGCTACTCTATACTGTCAAGAGCCCACTATTTTTTGCTTACTTTCAGCTGCTAAGTTCTTACTTATTCTTTTTGACTTATCACTTTTTTCGGTTACTTTTGTTGTCTGAAAATTACAACTATGAGAACAATATTTATTACTGATCCAAATGAAATTGAAAGCATTATAAATCAATGCGATGTGTGTTTTGTGGGGATGATAGAGGAGGATGGAAGTCCGTATGTTATTCCCTTTAATTTTGGATATGCCGACCGGGAAATTATTCTTCATTCAGCTCCCGAAGGCAAGCATTTGAACTTGCTGGCATTGGATAACCGGGTTTGTGTAACGTTCAGCACAGGTCATGATCTTGTGTATCAGCATCCTGATGTAGCTTGCAGTTACAGTATGTTGTCGAAAAGCGTACTTTGCAAAGGGGTGGTGAATTTTATAGAAGATTTGGATGAAAAAGAACAGAAGCTAAATCAATTGATGAAAAATTATACCGATCGTCCGGTTAAATATTCTAAACCGGCATTAGCCAATGTAAAAGTGTGGACCATCAAAGTCGACGAAATGACTTCCAAGGCTTTTGGACAGAATTTTAAGAAACAATCCGACTTATAGTTTGCCATTTTGGTTTTTGGCACAGCAATTGAAAATATATATCGTCGATTATTATCATAAAAGCTATATGCCTGAAAATAATCACTTTGTAATTCGATAAGGATTTCAATTAAAATCTCTGTTTATATTATATGCCAAATTGGCAGAAAAAAAGTCTAGAATGAGCAATCCGTTTGATAATTTGTTTTCCGAAGATATGGGTTCGTCCGATATGTTTCCCATCATATCGCTTGATGAGCGGTCGTACGATCTGAATATTATTTCCGGCGATATACTGCCAATTCTCCCACTTCGTAATATGGTGCTTTATCCGGGCGTTTTGCTTCCGGTGTCGGTGGCACGCTCTAAATCCCTGAAACTGGTTCGCTACGCTCAGGAAAATGACTTGCTGATAGGTGTTTGTTCGCAAACCGATAAAAAGCAGGATGATCCTACCATTGATCAACTTTTCCCGATGGGAACTGTGGCCAGCGTGGTGCGCATTCTCGAAATGCCGGATAATACCACTACCGTTATTCTTGAGGGTAAACGTCGATTTCTCCTCGGGGAGCTGGAAACCATGAAACCGTTTATGAAAGCTAAAGTCACTTTGGTGGAGGATGTGTTGCCCGAACCAACGGATGGTGTTTTTCTGGCATTGGTTTCGTCGATTAAAGATTTAGCTATTAATATTATAAATGATTCAGGAGCTATTTCGCCCGAAATGGCTTTTGCTATCCGCAATATCGAAAATCCGATTTTTCTGATTAATTATGTTTGCGTCAACTTTGGGCTAAATGTCAAAGAAAAGCAACGTTTACTCGAAATTGACGAAATAATGGAGCGTGGCTATCAGTTGTTGGAATTGCTGAATAAGGAATCACAATTACTCGAAATCAAAATGTCGATTCAGAATAAAGCGAAAGAAGGAATCGACCAGCAACAGCGCGAGTATTTTCTGCAACAGCAAATGAAAACCATTCAGAACGAATTGGGTGGCGGTTCGGTTGAAGAGGATGTGCTTGATTTCAGGGAACGGGCGAATGAGAAAAAATGGAACGAAGCAACAGCTAAAGTTTTTGATAAAGAGATGAAAAAGCTGGAACGGATGAGCCAGCATTCACCGGATTATTCCACGCAGTTAAATTACATTGAGACCATGCTCAATCTGCCTTGGAACGAATATACCAAGGATAATTTCAATCTTAAAAATGCACAAAAGGTGCTGAATAAGGACCATTTTGGGATGGATGCGGTAAAAGACCGTATTCTGGAACATTTGGCAGTATTGAAATTGAAAGGCGATATGAAATCACCGATTATTTGTTTGTACGGCCCTCCGGGAGTTGGAAAAACATCGCTTGGAAAATCGATTGCTGCGGCTTTGAACCGCAAATATGTGCGTGTATCGCTTGGCGGGTTACACGATGAAGCTGAAATTCGTGGGCATAGACGTACTTATATTGGTGCTTTGCCGGGACGAATTCTACAAAACATTCAGAAAGCCGAATCGGCTAATCCCGTTTTTGTGCTGGATGAAATTGATAAAGTTACAACTGATTATAAAGGTGATCCTTCGTCGGCTTTGCTCGAAGTACTTGACCCCGAACAAAATACCGCTTTCCACGATAATTATCTCGATGTGGATTTTGACTTATCGAAAGTGCTGTTTATTGCTACTGCCAATAACCTGGGCACTATTCCACGTCCGCTACTCGACCGCATGGAGCTGATAGAAGTGAGTGGTTACACTCAGGAAGAAAAAATTGAAATTGCTGCCCGTCATCTAGTTCCGAAAGAACTTCTGAATCACGGCTTGAAAGAAGGCGATGTGGAGCTGAGTAAGCCGGTTTTGAATAAATTAATCGAAAACTACAGCCGTGAATCAGGCGTTCGCGAATTGAACCGTCAGATTGCAGGTATTATGAGAAAAGTAGCTAAACATGTTGCTACCAAAGAGAAATATAATCATGAAGTTGCTGAAACGGATCTGAAAAAATACCTGGGTGCTTCGCGCTACAGCAAAGATAAATACGAAGGAAATGACTATTTCGGTGTTGTCACCGGACTGGCATGGACACAGGTTGGCGGCGAAATTCTGTTTATCGAATCGAGCCTGAGCAAAAGTAAATCACCACGATTAACGCTTACCGGGAATCTGGGTGAGGTGATGAAAGAATCGGCTATGCTGGCTTTGGAATATATCAAAGCTCATGCTGATAAACTCGGGCTTGAGAGTGACATTTTCGAAGAATGGAATGTACATATTCACGTTCCCGAAGGTGCAATTCCGAAAGATGGGCCATCGGCCGGAGTGACCATGGCTACTGCTTTGGCTTCAGCCTTTACGAAACGAAAAGTACGTAAAAATCTGGCTATGACCGGTGAAATTACCTTACGCGGAAAAGTGTTGCCTGTGGGTGGTATTAAGGAGAAAATTCTGGCTGCCAAACGTGCCGGAATTACCGATATCGTACTTTGTGCCGATAACCGGAAAGATATTGAAGAAATAAAACCGGTCTATCTGAAAGGACTTAAATTCCACTATGTGAATGAAATCATGGAAGTGATCGATTTTGCCTTGTTGAAGTAGGAGTTAAGTTTATAAAGACAGAAAGTTGAGATCACTCCGAAAAAGAGTTGAACGCAAATAACGCTGAAAATCACGAATAAACGCAAGATATTTAACAACTTACAAATTAACGGAATATCAAAATTACTTTTTGCGTAAATTCCTTGCCAAGCCGAGCGGCGCTATTTGCGTAATTTGCGTTCAAAAATGATTTTCGGAGAACACTCAAAGTTATAAAGATTGATTAAATAAGAAAATAAATTTAAATGAAGAAACTAAATTTTTTATTGCCGTTTGCGGCATTGCTGTTGACACTCAATTCGTGTAAAACCCTGCAAATTGAAAAACCGAAAGAATCATATTTGCCATCTAATCTGGCTCCGGCTATGTCGGAACTACCTTTGCAGGTGGAACTCGACGTGAAAAAACTGGAAACATCGATTAATAAAAAGATGAATGGCTTGATTTTCGACGGTTCTAATCTGGGCAACAAAGATGTGATGGTGAAGGTGTGGAAAGCCCAGAATTTCACTTTTTCTATAAATAATAATGTGATTGAATACCGCGTTCCACTTAAAATTTGGACCCGATTTGCCTGGAAGGTGGAGAAATTCGGTTACAGCATAGGCGATCAGTACGAAGCAACCGGAAGCATTGCATTGACCTACAAAACTACTATCAGCATTGATAAAAACTGGAAACTGGTTTCGAAAACTGCCGCTTCGGGTTATGAATGGATTGAAACTCCGAAACTGAATGTGGTTGGGGTGACTGTGCCGGTTACGCCAATTGCTAGTTTGGCTTTGTCGCAATGCGATAAACTTATTTCAACTCAAATTGACAAGTCGCTGACTGAAATGGTCGACTTGAAAAAATATATTTCTCAGGCCTGGATTGAAGTTCAAAAACCACGTCAGGTGAGTGCCGACAATAATTTGTGGATTCGCATAACTCCAAAAGATTTATTTGTTTCGCCATTTACAACCACTGCGAACAAACTGAATCTGGCTGTTGCGCTGAATGCTCAGATTGAATCATTTATGGGTGCTAAGCCCGAAGCAAATCCCTTGGTTGAATTGCCTCCTTTCAAAATGGTCGTAAAACCGGCTCAACAATTTAATTTGAATGTTGCAGCCGATGTTACTTTCGATAAAATTGCCGAACTGGCAAAAGCCCAGCTGTTGGGAAAAACATTTGAACAGGCAGGTAAAAAAATCACGATTACTGATTTATCACTTTTCGGTAGCGCCGGAAAAGCTATTTTTATTGCTGATGTAAGCGGTTCGTTGAAAGGAAGAATCTATTTTACGGGTAAAATGATTTACAACGTCGAAAAAATGGCCGTTGAAATTACCGAACCTGAATTCGACTTGAAAACATCAGACGCATTGGTCAAATCCGCCGGTTGGTTGTTGCACGGAATGATTCTGAAACAACTGACGCCATATCTGACTTATCCTGTTAAGAATAACCTCGACGCTGTGAAAGCGCAGGTAAATCTAATGCTTGCTAATTACACGGTTATGGATGGGGTGGTACTACAAGGAAAGTTGAATTCGCTAAATGTTACTGATTTAAGTCTGGTTCCCGGAGCTGTACGTATACAAGCCAATGTGAAAGGTAATATAGCCCTGAAAGTTCAGGATATGAAGTTTTAAGTAATGGAAAGATTCAAAAACCTCACAAGCTCAGTTTTGTGAGGTTTTTTTTGTTTTCAGGATAATAAATGTCACAAAATAATGAACTTTCAGTCTTTAGAATCATTATAAATAAGTATCTTTGCAACGAAATTCAAAACATATAATTTTAAGTGAAATTATCGGAACTTCAAACAGGTGAAAAGGCGTCCATTGTAAAAGTAATGGGACACGGTGGCTTTCGCAAACGCATTGTTGAAATGGGTTTTGTGAAAGGGAAAGTAGTGAAAGCTATTCTCAATGCACCGCTTAATGACCCTATTAAGTACAGTGTAATGGGCTATGAAGTTTCACTGCGCCGAAGCGAAGCTGCACTAATTGAAGTGATAAGCGAAGAAGAAGCCCGCACTTTAAAATCCGCAACGATCGATCAGGCAGCTTTTATCGACGAGGAAGAAGTTCGTCGTATGGCGTTGAATCAGCGTAAACATATCTGTGTGGCTCTGGTTGGAAATCCGAATTGCGGGAAAACGACCCTATTTAATTTCGCAGCCGGAGGTCATGAGCATGTCGGCAATTACAGTGGCGTAACGGTTGAATCGAAAGAAGGGGAATTTGAATTTAATGGCTATACTTTTACACTGGTTGATTTGCCGGGAACTTATTCATTGTCAGCTTATTCGCCCGAAGAAAAATACGTTCGTCAGTATATTACCGAAAAAATGCCGGATGTGATTGTCAATGTGGTTGACAGTACCAATCTGGAACGAAATCTTTACCTCACGACCCAACTTATCGACATGAATGTGCGCACCATTGTGGCACTCAATATGTATGATGAATTTGAGAAAAGCGGAGATAAACTGGATTATAAAAGCCTTGCTAAATTACTTGGAATTCCTTTTGTTCCTACGGTTGCCAAGAAAAGAATCGGACTCGATGAATTGTTTCGTGTCGTCATAAAATTGTATGAAGGTAGCGAAGTAATTGATGCTAACGGTGTTCTCATTCCGGCGATTAAAGAGGATAGCCTGATTGATGAATTTCACCACCGGATTGAAATGCACCACCAGCACGAGAAAAAGCACAATGCTTCAGATTTTGTAGGCATTCATAAAGTACATGAAACTGCACGTCACATTCATATAAATCATGGTCCGGAAATTGAGAAAAGCATTCAGATTCTGAAAGTTCCGATTGCCCGGAATTCATCCTTGCGTGATTTATATTCTACCCGTTTTCTGGCTATCAAACTCCTGGAAAAAGACAAAGAAGTTGAAGGTGTTATCCGGGAATTACCTAATTCTGATGAAATCATAGCTTTTCGGGATAAAGAGGTGAAACGCCTTCGGACTGAACTGAAGGAAGATCCTGAATCGGCCATTACCGATGCTAAATACGGTTTTATTGCCGGTGCATTGAAGGAAACGCTGATTGATGGTAAGAAAAAACAAAAACATAAACGAACTTCCAGAATTGACTCTATCGTTACCCATAAATACTGGGGCTATCCCATCTTTTTGCTGTTTATTTTCACTATGTTTCAGTCTACTTTTACGCTGGGGCAATATCCGAAAGACTGGATTGGAGCGGGAGTAAACTGGCTTGGAAATCTGATTCAGAATAACATGGCTGACGGTTCATTGCGCGATTTGCTGGTTCACGGAATTATAGGTGGAGTAGGAGGCGTGATTGTTTTTTTGCCCAATATTCTGATTCTCTATTTCTTTATTTCGCTGATGGAAGATTCGGGTTATATGGCTCGTGCAGCGTTTATCATGGATAAAATAATGCACAAAATGGGGCTTCACGGTAAATCATTTATTCCGTTAATAATGGGATTTGGTTGCAATGTGCCGGCTATTTTAGCCACCCGAACCATCGAGAACCGAAACAGTCGGATGATAACCATTCTGATAAATCCCCTGATGTCCTGTAGTGCCCGTTTACCGGTTTATTTATTGTTGGCAGGGGCATTTTTCCCGGGTCATGCGGGCTTGGTATTATTCGGAATTTATATGACCGGAATTGCGTTAGCAGTAATTATTGCCCGATTGCTGAAACGGTTTATGTTTAATAAGGACGAAACGCCTTTTGTAATGGAATTGCCACCTTACCGGGTGCCAACCATGAAATCGATGGTGATACATACCTGGGAAAAAGGCGAACAATACCTGAAGAAAATGGGAACTATCATTTTGATTGGCTCCATTATTGTTTGGTTTTTAGGCTATTATCCTCAACCGGAACATACGGGGAATCTTAGTACAAGCCAACAAATGGCTCAACAGGAAAACTCATATATTGGTCAGATTGGTCATTTTATTGAACCGGTCATTGCACCGCTGGGTTTTGACTGGAAAATAGGTGTTTCGCTACTTTCAGGAGTGGCAGCAAAGGAAATTGTAGTGAGCACGCTAAGTGTTTTGTATACCGGATCAAGCGATGCTAAAATGAATTCGTTATCACAGCGACTTCAATCAGAGATAAAACCAACAGGTGATCCTTCGTTTACGCCCGTTATTGCCTTAGGAATGATGCTTTTCGTGCTGATATATTTCCCTTGTCTGGCGACCATTGTGGCTATTAAAAATGAAACAAACAGCTGGGGATGGGCATTATTTGCTGCAAGTTATAGTCTGGTACTGGCCTGGCTTATGGCTTTTGGAGTATTTCAACTTTTTGGATGAAAATTATGCAAGATATAATCGTAATATTAATTGGATTGGGGGTTTTGACTTATGTAAGTTGGCGAACGTACAAAACCCTTACACGTAAACCAAGCCCTGCCGATAAATGTGGCGGATGCACGGGTTGTGCGCTGAAAGTGAATGTAGAGTGCAGGACGAAATAGTGTGAATTCAGTTTATTTTCGGGTATATTTTCGTTTTCGTATAATCTGATATCCAATTCCGAATATCAATAATAACCCAATCGGAATCAATACATTTAGCAACTGCCATGTTAACCGGTCATCGTTGGTCATTTTTTTATTTAGTAATCGCAGTTTTAGAGTACGGTTTCGCAACTGCATCCATCCATCATCATCTGCCAGATACAACACAGCATTCTGAATAAAGTCTTTATTTCCAAATTGTTGATTCATATAACGATCAAATCCAAGTGGAATTCTTGTACTATCATTCAACTCAGTTTCATTGCGAATGATGCTACCATCAGCCACCACAATTTGTCGGGTTTTGAAACTTTGTTTGCGGATAGCTAATACGTTTGATATACCTTTCGGAACCATTCTGTTTGCAAAATCCGATTCAAAAACCCCTTCCATGGCTACTGCTACCGGTACATAACCCACGTTGAAATAGCTTTTGTCGGTTGGTTTCAATTTCTGACTTAAATCGATCGTAGTTGGAGTTCCCAGGATGTGCGTATTATCGGAAGTGGCGAGCAATAAACTATAATTCACCTGTTTATTGTTTCCTACTACATCAATTCCAGAGCAGAATTCGGAGCGGACTTCGGTAATATTTCGGGTAACAGGATGCTCGGGTGAAGCGAGCAGTAAAGGTGCAAAATACCAGGGCGAAGGCTCAAACTGAGGAGCTGTACCGGACGGAGCGATATTTACCGGAACCGAAGTGCATTGTACATCCTGCAATAAAACCGGATTGATGCGCACACCATATCGGAAAAGCTGGTCACTCAGATTTATATCCAGTTCTATTGCCGGTGAAAGTCCTGAGGCTGACAGATTTTCTTTTGATACCCGCACGCCAGAAAGTAACCACAAAACCCGCCCGCCACGCATTAAGTATTGATCAATAATAAATTTATCCGATTCGCTGAACGGCTTGGTTGGTTTAGCAATAATAATCACTTTGTAATTATCCAGAACTGCTGCGTTACTTCCCAATATACCACGGTCAATCTGAAAATAGCGACTCAGCGACTTGCTTATATCATAGGTTTCAGGTTCGGAAAGCTCACCGTGCCCTTCCATAAAGGCAATCTTGGAAACTTCGGTATTTACTAAACGGCGTATGCCGTCGGTGATTTCAAATTCAAGGTTTTCGATGGAGATATTCAGATTTTCCTCTCCGGAATTTCCTCTGATATTTTTGAGCAAACACACGGGTACTTTTTTAGCCTTGTAACTTAACTCAATCCATGGAAAAATGATTTTCTGAATCGCTTTTCCTTCTTTATCATGCTCATAAACAGCAGTCGGAGTGAAACCGGCAGCTTCAAGCTCCGCTTGCTTTTTTTCCCGTTGTTCCTGCGAACCTGCAATTGATGGGTTTTGGTAGTTTATTTCGACCCCTTTTTCCGTGTAAACCGATAACTCATCCAATAGTTCGCCGCTAGAAATTTTCAACCGTTGAAATCCGGGATTTAAATCACCATCGAGATATACAGTTACTTTAAGCGGTTCATCCAGTTTTTCCATCAGATTTTTTGTCTGATTGGAAATACTATAGCGTTTATCGGAAGTCAAATCGAGACGGAAGTGATAAAACAATGCAATGCCAATAATTGTGAGAATAGATATCAAAATGATGATATTTCGGGAATTTCTAATTGACATAAAGTTATAAATGAACTAAAATGGAATTCAATGGCGGCGAAAATCAAGGCATTACAGTCCGGTTTTTTCGTATTTGCAAAGATAATCAAATTTTTAAAGCGATTTGATTCTTCGGTTTCAATCCGATTAAAATCCCATTAGCAACCCTTGTCATTTTTGAATGATTAAAGGAGCTAATGTGCTGAATAACTGCAGTAAAATAGCTTATATTTGACTTTGGAAACCTTATTTATATTTTGCTTACTATTTGCTTGTTGAATGCGTGGATTAATTTTATTATCTTTGCCATTCAGTAAAAAAACATCTTGTTTGGGGTAAAAAGAGTGTCAGACTGATATTTAGCTAAACAGACCATCGGACAAGCAATAAAGTCTTCTTTTAGACTTGCAGACTCAAAATAATTTAATAAAATATGGGCAAAATAATCTCGATTGCAAACCAGAAAGGTGGTGTCGGAAAAACCACAACCGCCATAAATTTGGCAGCATCACTGGCTACTTTAGGCAAAAAAGTGCTATTGATTGATGCCGATCCTCAGGCAAATGCTTCCTCGGGATTGGGAATCGACATTCGAACGCTGGAATTCACCATTTATGAATGTTTGATTGACGATGTGCCGCCAACACAGGCTATTCACCCAACCGAAGTTGAAAATTTGTTCGTTTTACCTTCGCATATTGACCTCGTTGGAGCTGAAATAGAAATGCTGAATATGGACGATCGTGAAAAGGTGATGAAAAACATTCTCACGCCATTAAAACCACTTTATGATTATTTGATAATAGATTGCTCCCCTTCATTAGGACTGATAACTGTGAATGCATTGACTGCTTCGGATTCGGTCATTATTCCCGTTCAGTGTGAGTATTTTGCACTCGAAGGAATCAGTAAATTGTTGAATACCATTAAAATAATAAAAAGCAAGCTGAATACTGCACTCGAAATTGAAGGATTTTTACTTACTATGTACGATAACCGATTGCGCTTGGCTAATCAGGTATATGCCGAAGTGAAGAAACATTTTCAGGGCATGGTATTTGAAGCAGTTATCACCCGAAATGTACGGTTAAGTGAAGCACCAAGTCATGGTAAACCAGTACTGCTTTACGATGCAGATTCCAAGGGCTCGATAAATTATATGGAAATGGCGAAAGAACTCATCGCTAAAAATGAAAAGTAATTGGTTGATTAAGTGGATACTAAACTTAATAACCCTAATAAACTTTACACTTAAGAAACATGGCAAAACATATAACAGGTTTAGGTAGAGGATTAGGTGCTTTGATTGATACAGAGCATATTAGTACCGGGGGTTCATCGTCTATCAACGAAGTTGAGCTGGAATTTATTTTCGCAAATCCGAACCAGCCTCGTACTCATTTTGATGAAGAATCATTAACCGAGCTGGCCACATCTATTCGGGAATTAGGGGTCATTTCACCCATAACCCTGCGTAAAAATGATGATGGTACGTACCTGATTATTGCGGGTGAACGTCGGTTCAGAGCCTCTAAATTGATTGGGCTTAAATCCATACCAGCTTATGTAAAAACAGCTGCCGATGAACAGGTTATGGAAATGGCCCTGATTGAAAACATTCAACGTGAAGACCTCAATGCAATTGAAATAGCACTTACCTTTTATCGTTTGATGGAAGAATATAAACTGACACAGGAACGATTGAGTGACCGGGTTGGAAAAAAACGTGCCACCATTGCCAATTATTTGCGTTTGCTTCGGTTGCCAGCCGAAATTCAGATGGGAATAAAGGATAAAAAGATTGATATGGGTCATGCACGCGCCATTTTAGGATTACCCGAGCCGGCTGCTCAGTTGCATTTGTATGAGTTGATTCTGAAAAGCGAATTGTCTGTCCGTAAAGTAGAGGAATTGGTTCGGTTGTATTTAGAATCAGGAAGTTTCGAACTTAAACCCAAAACTCAAACTGTAAATCCGGTTAAAAAATTACCGGAATTTGAAGATATCCAAAAACAGTTGAGTCTGGTTTTCGGCACAAATGTTCAGTTTGCTTGTGATGCAGATGGTAAGGGTAAAATTTCCATTCCTTTTGCCAACGATGAAGAGTTGACCAAAATCATGGAGCTTTTCGACAAAATTTAAAAACAGTTGAGTGTTCAAAAACCCTAAAATATACTTTCTTTTATTGGCTCTGATTTCACTAAGTGTTCAGGCTCAGATAGATTCCAGCAAAAATAAGTTGCATAAAGACTCAACATCCAGACTTATTGTAAAAGCCAGGTTATCGGATATCGAAGCACGTATAATCGATTCCACCCAATTAAAAACATTTAAACCAGATCCGGCCAAAGTGGTATGGATGGGAGCCATTATTCCCGGTTATGGTCAGATTTTAAATCGAAAATATTGGAAATTACCTATTGTGTATGGTGGATTTTTAGGATGTGCTTATGCAATTACATGGAATTCAACCATGTATCAGACTTATTTGACGGCTTATAAAGATATTTTGTCAAATGACCCGGCTAACAACAGTTACCTGCAACTTATCCCAGCCGGAAGAACCGTTGATTCCTATGGTGGAACATCCGCTTTTACAGCAATTTTAAAGTCAAAACAGGATAATTATCGCCGTTATCGTGATTTGAGTGTCATTGCCACTGTGGCGTATTATGCGTTGACGATTGTTGATGCTTATGTTGATGCTCAATTATATGATTTTGATATCAGTCCTGAATTATCTATCCGTGTTCAGCCGACTTTACTGAAAAATGATTTAGCTGCAAGCCATACGCTTGGTTTGCAATGCTGCCTTAGTTTAAGGTAGAATTTATTCTAAAACCGGAAGAAATACCTGCAAATGAATCTTAAACATATACTTAGCTGTTCTGTTTTGTTGATTTTTAGTGTTTTATTTTCATTTTCACAAACCCGGAAAAATGAGAAATCAGATACTAAGACTAACATTATTATTCCCGATTCTACTCTTTCAGCTCCAGCAGAATTTGATAATACGCTTGATTATTTGTTACAATCATGGATTATCCGGCGGGCGACTCCTTCAAATTGTAAATCGGAAAGCGATGTGAAAGTTGTTTCGGATTCTATTCTAAAACTACGGTTATCCAAAATGCCTTGTCTAATGGAGATGCCATATAATTCTACTGTACGCTCCTATATTGATTTGTATACCATTCGAAAACGTCGTCAGGTAGAATATATGATGGGAATGAGTAATTATTATTTCCCACTTTTTGAACAGGTTCTGAGTATTAATAATCTGCCATTAGAACTAAAATATCTATCCTTAATCGAATCTGCATTAAATACCACCATCGTTTCACGTATGGGGGCGGCAGGATTATGGCAGTTAATGATTGGAACCGGTCGAATGTACGGTCTCGAAATCAATAGTCTGGTGGATGAACGCTTATCGCCCGTAAAAGCTACCAACGCTGCCGCACATTTTTTAAAAGATTTATATTCCATTTACGGGGACTGGAATCTGGTTATTGCCTCATACAATTGCGGACCCGGAAATATCAGTAAAGCCATGCGTCGATCGGGTGGTAAACGTGATTATTGGACTATTTATCCTTATTTACCTAAAGAAACCCGTGGTTATGTCCCCGTTTTTATTGCTGCCAATTACTCCATGATAT
>JBAWXD010000091.1:0-14280 GCA_037144275.1 Paludibacter sp.
ATTTGACCGTCTTACAACCTGCAACTACCTATCATTACAGAGTTAAGGCAACAAATGCAGTAAATGTTACAATCAGTAATGATATGACCTTTACAACCGGCTCGCCTGTTCCCAAAAATTCTGCTATTTCTGTTTCTTATGTTGGCGTACCAGTAACTTCAGGATATAACTCCAATACCGCTGCACTTATGGATGTTGGAATTAATGATGACTTTTATTTTAATGGTTTACGAGACTCAAGAGGTAAAATATTTGTTTCACATGATAAAGGACTGACAGTTGGTCTTTTAGTCGATTTTAAAAAAATGTTTAATGTTGAAATATGTCACGCTATAAAAGAGCTCCCGGATGGTGAATTGCTTATTAATGTTTTCAATATTGATACTGACAATGGGCTTTCGAAAATACATTCTTACTTAATCAGATCAACTAATCATCAGACAAATTGGGATTATATATATATCGCCGGAACAACTACCCGCTTCGAATTCTCAAGGTATGAAGAAAGAGATAGCAATAATAATTTAACGTTTGAATGTTGTGGTAGAATGTATGCTGGATGGTCATTTGATTCATGGAAAAATTATATCGTGATTACTGAATATGGTTTCCCTGGGCAAGTTCAGGGAAGTTCAACAAACAACAGAAACAATGTAGGATACATGATCACTGGTAAAATTTATTGCTCCACAGATTACGGTGTTACTTTTAGTCAAATTTTTGATTACTTTAATACAAAAGGAATTACTTTAAATACACCTGATAATCGTAGCGGAACAACAGCAGCCACCTATTCGCATCATATGCATAGTTGCTTTATTGATCATTATACACTTAACTCATCAGGACAACCACGAATCGTAGGAATAACCGGGGATAAACAAAATAGGTTGGTCATTAGTGATGACCTTGGGGCTACCTGGGCTGATGGAAGAGATGCTAATGGTATTTCCAAAATTGTTGGTATTGAGCAATCGGTTTGTGGTATTTCTACACCAAATGGATATTTGTTAGGGTCTGATAATTACTTTAATAATGGAATTCAGCTTGTTCATAGAGCAAAATTAATTGAAAATATGACAACTGAGAATTTATGTTCAGCAATGAGAGATATTGACCTAACTAATACTACTCTTAACACGCATAAAAATATCACGTATGTTTGTGGAAATATTTTTCAGAAAAATGAAAATTCACCAATACTTGCAGTCTTTAATCCTGAAAGTGAATCTTGGTATAATGCTGGTGCCAGAGGCTGTGTTGTAATGAGTATTGATGGTGGAATTACATGGAAAAGAATTTTTGAAGATTCAGAATGGGGTAGTTTGAGAATGATCCAAAATTCAATGGTATTTCAAACTAATGATGGTAGTATTTACTTATCACCGACTCAAATTTGGGGTGCAGTTTCAACCGGTATCCCTTATCAAAATGTAGGCATCATTTATAAAATAAAGATTCAAGCTTAGTTGAGTTTTCTTGCTATTGCTTGAATCAAAAAATCAAACCTGAGATACTGAAGATTGAATCAACAAAAAACAATTTTTTTATTTTGACTTTTTCTGCTATTGTTTATTAGCCCATATTCTTCAGATTCTCAATTTAAATTCTTACTTCCACTCCTTTTTCTTTCAGATACTTTTTTAATTCAGGAATACCGATTTCTTTGTAGTGGAAAATACTCGCTGCAAGGGCTGCATCCGCTTTTCCTTCGTCAAAAACACGAACAAAATGTTCCATCGTTCCGGCACCTCCACTGGCAATTACCGGTACATTTACGGCTTCGGAAACTGCACGGGTAATATCCAACGCAAAACCGTCTTTTGTTCCATCGTTGTTCATCGAAGTAAGTAGAATTTCCCCTGCACCTAATGCCACAGCTTGTTTGGCCCATTCCACGGTTTTTATATTGGTAGGAATGCGACCACCGTTCAGAAAAACGTACCACTCGCCGTCGATAAATTTGGTGTCGATTGCTAAGACAACACACTGACTACCAAACTGAGCTGCCAAATCGCTGATTAATTGCGGATTTCGAACGGCTGAAGTATTGACCGAAATTTTATCGGCACCACAAGCCAACAAAACTGATACATCTTCCACACTTGAGATTCCACCTCCCACGGTAAATGGAATATTTATCTGTTTGGCAATGCGCGTTACCAGTTCAGATAGCGTTTTACGCTTTTCATTGGTAGCTGTAATGTCGAGAAACACAAGTTCATCGGCACCCATTTGAGCATATAAAGCACCGAGTTCTACCGGGTCACCTACATCGGTTATATTTAGAAAATTGATACCTTTTACGGTTTTCCCGTTTTTAATATCTAAGCAAGGAATAATTCGTTTTGCAAGCATAATTCAGGCCCCTGAATCCCCCTAAAGGAGGACTTTGAGTTTGTTAGTATTAATAATTTAATTTTGGCTAATGTTATTAGTTGTAATTTGTAAAATCTAAACAAAATTTCCCTTTTTAGGGGTCAGGGGGCAATTCTTAATGCTGTCATGTCTTCGTTCCAGTCCCCAAGTTTCACTGTTTCAACTTTGTTTACCAATGTTTTCTCAAATGGACGTTCAGCTTTTACATAATTAGCTGTGAAGCCCACCATATTCTCCCCTTTGTGACGACTTTCCCACAAAACAGGCGATGTTTTGGCACGCTGACTCTCGTAAAATGCTTTTGTTTTCTTTTCTGACAAAGCATGCAACACATCGCTTCGATTTTTCCGTTCTTTCAAGTCGACTATGTGTTCCATTTCAAGCATTTTGGTTCCTGCACGTTCGGAGTAAGTGAAAACGTGAAGTTGCGAAATATCCAATGAATCAATGAATTGACAAGATTGCTCAAACAATTCTGCAGTTTCGCCTCTCACGCCAACAATAACATCAACACCAATAAAAGCAGCGGGCATTAACTCTTTTATTTTCTCGACTTTATGTGCAAACAGTTCACGGTTGTATTTACGCTTCATTATTTGTAACACTTCGTTTGTTCCCGATTGAAGCGGAATATGAAAATGGGGCATAAACCTTTTTCCGGTAGAAATATAGTCAATAATTTCGTCCGACAGCAGATTGGGCTCAATCGACGAAATCCGGAAACGGACATCAGCCTGAATGTTATCAAGCGCTTTCACCAAATCAAAAAAAGATTCATTAGTAGATTTTCCAAAATCACCGATATTTACCCCTGAAAGTACAATTTCTTTTGCTCCGTCGCGTATAGCCTCTTCGGCCATTGCCACTGTTTCAGCAATCGTTGCATTGCGGCTTCGTCCACGGGCAAAAGGAATAGTACAATACGTGCAGAAATAATCACAACCGTCCTGCACTTTAAGAAAATAGCGGGTGCGATCGTCGTGTGAACAGGAAGGTTTAAACTCCCGAACCTGTTTTATTTCATCCCGATGAACTTCAGCTTTCTCGCCGTTTTCAAGTTTTCGTAGATGATCCAGAATGCTGAATTTTTCATTAGCACCCAGCACCAGATCCACCCCATTGATAGCTGCAATCTCATCCGGTTTAAGCTGTGCATAGCAGCCGGTAACCACCATAATGGCATTGGGATGCTGGCGGTTAAGTCGACTAATGGCCTGGCGGCATTTATGGTCGGCAGTATCGGTTACCGAGCAGGTGTTAATTACACAAACATCAGCTTCTTCGCCCGGTTTTATTTTACTGAAACCTTCGTCAGTCATTTGTTTTCCGATGGCCGATGTCTCCGAAAAGTTTAATTTACAGCCGAGGGTATGAAAAGCTACTTTTTTATTGTTGAATATGTTGTTGTCGATCATTTCTATGTAACGGAAAAGAGTGTGCAAAGTTAGTAAAAAATGAAGAGATACGTCAGCAACCGATTTTCTTTTGTACTTTTACCCATCAAATATAACTACTAAAACAAAAGAAAATGACATCCGTTCAGCTTGTAGGTTTTTTAGCAACCACGCTTTCTGTATTAAATCAAATCCCACAGGCTATTAAAGTAATGCGTTCGCAGGATACACACAGCATCTCGCTGATTATGTATTGCATTGTAGTTGTGGCAATTAGTTTGTGGTTGGTGTATGGAATCATGCTGAATGATGCTCCACTTATTTGGGCAAATGCACTCTCTTTATTCCCAATCGTGTATATTTTCATTATAAAAATGAAAAATACTATTCAGGGAAAAGATAAGCTGTCAATTTAATTTACACTCTAAAATCAAAACGTTCGGTGCGGGTTTTTTCGTAAATATCACGGTTGAAGGAGTAGAGGCGAGCGGGTTTGTGTGAAACTCCGGTCTGTATTTCGTCCAACTGAATGAGGTAAGCCATTTTATTTATTTTCCGGCGGTAATTCCGTTTGTCAAAGGTAGTATTGAAGATGGCTTCGTAGAGTTTTTGCATCTGAGTCAGCGTAAACTTTTCAGGCAATAATTCAAAAACCAGGGGCTCATGCAATAAATCGTACCGTAGTTTTTTGAATGCTTCATCATAAATCTCGTTGTGGTCGAACATTAATTCGTTAATTTCATACGCGTTTGCCCAGTTTGCATCTTCCATTAACATACTGTTGTCCACATCGCTTACATTTATCAGCGAATAAAAAGCCACAGTGATAACCCGTTCATCCTTCAGGCGCGGTTTAATCCATTCAAAGTCCTGGGGTCGTGTTTTCAAGCGATTAGGATCACTGAAAACCCTAAATTGCTTTACGTAGATGTTTTCTAATCCGGTTTGTTCCTTCAAAATACGTGAAGCAGTTTCGTCAATGTTTTCAGTTCGTCTTACCTGATTGCCAGGGAGTTTCCATTCCGTATAAATTTTCCCATTCAACGGCACAAATTCCCTACGAACCAGCACTTTAAGTGTTGATTCGTCATAACCAAATATAACACAATCCACCGATATGGTGGAAATAGTTTCAAAATTATTTTGGTCTGTAATTGGTTCCGATGTCATATTTTAGTGAATGAGTGTTTATTTACTATGCAAAGATACTATTTTTTGAATTTGTTTAGTGTCATTTACACACATTTATTTTGGTTTTTATAAAAACAAGTGACTTAGTCTAATAAGAAACGTACTATCCTTTTGTTAGTTCATTAAATCCTGATTATATTTGCAGAAGAAAAGTATTGTTTTTTCTAAAACTAACGTTCTCAAGCTAATCGAGCATATTATTCATGAGTTAATTTGTGTACAATCTATTTTGATATTTTACGGTATTTAGCCAAGCCTATATAATGAAAAATAAATTATTTATTTTACTTTTTCTCACACTTCCACTTTGCTCCGTTTTTTCAAAAAATGCACTGGATTCCTTGTTGACCCGAATAGATAGTTCAATCAAAGAATCAACTCATTATTCCTCCAAAAAGGAAGTTCGTATAAAAGGAATGAAGGATCAATTAAAAAGAACAAAATCTGATTCTGAAAAACAATATGAACTTAATTATCAGTTATATAAAGAATATAAATCGTATATAAGTGATTCTGCCATTTATTACCTGCGTAAAAATGTAGAAATAGCTACTAAATTGAATGATAAAGAACGAATAAATCAATGTCAAATTCAACTTGCCTACTTAATGGGTTCCTTAGGAATGTACAAAGAGGGGGTGGATATTCTTGAAACAATTAATCGAACAAAACTATCATCGCACTTACTTTGCGATTATTATGCAGCCTATGATCATATATATGGCGAATTAGCATATTATACTCAGGATAAAGAAAGTGCAAAGCGCTATCGTCAGATTTCAACTAATTATAAAGATTCGTTGAATACATGTTTACCTGAACACGATGAGTT
This sequence comes from Paludibacter sp., assembly GCA_037144275.1. Classification (GTDB taxonomy): domain Bacteria; phylum Bacteroidota; class Bacteroidia; order Bacteroidales; family Paludibacteraceae; genus Paludibacter. The sequence continues at coordinate 5,797 of JBAWXD010000091.1, forward strand.
ACGGTTGATTTTGAAAGAGACGTATTTTCGTGATATTGGAAATTACACTGAAGCAGGTAAGTTAAATGATATTCAATTACTCAAAGCAAAAAAAGAAACTCCGGAATTTGCATTAACAACTTTCTACAGGGCCTTATTATACAGAAGGCAGGGTAAAATTGAAGAAGAAAAATATTATTTGGCGCTATCCGTCCTTTCAGATATTGCCATTGCGAACAAAGATCATGCTTCTTTGTTTATGTTAGCCCGAATTCTTTATAATCAGGGCGATATTGAGCGGGCTTATAATTATATTCGGTTCTCGTGGAGTGAAACCGTTTTTTATAATGCCCGTTTGAGGAGTTTGCAGAGCGCATCTATATTATCACTAATTGATAAAACTTATCAGGCCAAAATTGAAAAGCAAAAATCACGCCTCCAGGATTACCTGATTTTAATAAGTATTTTACTTTTAATTTTGGCTTTTATTGCGTATTATTTAAACCGGCAAATGAAGCGGTCGAAAGTTTTACAGCAAAATATTCAAGAAGCAAACATTCAGCTTGAAAATATAAACGAGGAGCTGAAGCAATTGAATGTTCAATTGTTATCTACCAATATAAACCTTTCGGAGGCGAATAAAATAAAAGAGGAATATATTGGCCGTTTTATTAAGCTCTGTTCAACTTATATCGACAAGTTGGATAGTTACCGTAGAATGATTAATAAAAAAATATCCAGTGGACAAACTGCCGAAGTTTTAAAGATTACTCGTTCACAAGATGTTCTGGATAAGGAGTTTGAAGAACTTTATGCCAATTTTGATACTGCTTTTCTTCAATTATTCCCTGATTTTGTAAATAAAGTAAATGATTTATTTATCGAAGAAGATAATATTGTACTTAAGAGAGATGAAATATTCAATACGGAGTTAAGAATTCTGGCATTAATTCGATTGGGCATTAATGATAGTCAACAAATAGCTGATTTTCTGAGATACTCAGTTAATACCATATACAACTATAGAGCTAAAATTAAAAACAGAGCCAATGTAACACGAACTGATTTTGAAAGTTTAATTATGCTGATTAGATAATATTCCGAATTTACCAATTTCTTTATATACCCTATACTACAGAGCTCAGGTTAATAACCTGAACTCTGTTTTTTTTTCTATAGCCATTCTTCTCTCGTGTTTTGTTTTAAACGATAGTTTTTGTTTGTGCAAACGATATTATTTATTATTGAAGTTATTCCTCGCTATTAATTTGATAATAAAATAAATATTTATTCAGGATGTGACGGCTCATTCATTTTTTTATTTGATTTTCTGGAAGTGTTATGATAATAACCCAACAGCTAATCCACTTTTTTTTAGGTGTGCCAAAATTATAAGTTCTTTATTATAAATAATATAGGGTGTATTTTATTGAACACTCATTCACTTTTTTATTCACGCTAAAATATTGAATAGCTGATTAAACTATTTTTGTTGAACGAAAGTGTAATAAATACACTATCACTTAAAACAATTTAATCATTTATTTATCATGAAAAACGCATTACTTCTATCAATCTTACTTTTTCTGACACTAAGTTTAGCAGCTCAAACATTAGAGAAGAATATCTTAATTGACTTTGGTCCGGTGGCTTCACCGGGATTAAGCACTGCAAATCCGGATGTAAATTCAAATTACTGGAATAACCACAATGCATTAACTGCACTCTCCACTACCACACTTGTTGATACAACTAATACAGCTAGTGGCATTACACTGAATATTGTGACTGCTTTCTTGGCAAATGGAGGAAGTAGTTCCGGAGGCTTGACTACTCCATCAGCAGCTTTATTGGGAAATTTCGCCATAGCAAATGCTACGCAAGATTATTTCTTCACACAAAATAATCAAAATGGCACCAGTACTTCTACTATGAAGTTTACGGGTTTGAATTTAGCTAAAGGCTATCGGTTTCAGATTTTTGGTTGTAGAATAACTGCAGACCCGATAAGAACGTCTAGATTTACTTTTACAGGAGCAACATCAACTGTGGGAACTCTGCAAACTTCAGGCACTAATCTAGGGGGGACAGGAGTAAACGGAAATAATAGTACGATTTATTCAACACCAATAATTTATGCGGATGCAAATGGGGAGATAAAACTTGATTTATCTATAGTAACGGGTGGGTATGCTTATATCAATGTTGTGAGAATTCAGCAATATACTGCTCCCAAAGTTAATGTAACAAGTATTGCAGTTTCAGGAACAGCTATTTCAACTGAAAGTGGAACAACTCAAATGACAGCAACAATAACTCCATCGAATGCAACAGTACAAGATGCTACATGGACTGTAAATGATCCGTCTATTGCCACCATAAATTCAGCAGGTTTACTTACAGCTAAGAAAAATGGAACAGTAACTGTAACAGCAACTACTAAAGAAGTTGGATCTACCATATATGGAACGGCAGCAATAGTTGTAACAAATCAATCCGTTTTAGTTCCTACAAAACAGCTATTTATTGATTTTGGTCCAAATGATGTAACCAATGGAAACACGACCTTAAGTCCGGATGCAAATAACAATTACTGGAATAATGCTACTGATCCGGCTCTGACAGCTACTCCTGTAAGTTTGATTGATAATGCAAATTCAGCTACCGGATTTAGTTTAGTGATTACGACAGCCATGACCAGAAATGGAATATTAAGTGGTGGTTTACTGGCTCCTAACAGTTCATTTTTAGGTGAGTTTGCAGTTGCAACAGCCACCCAGGATTTTTTCTTTACCACCAATGCTACGACTCCGGGGCAATTGAAAATAACAGGACTTGACCCTAATAAGCAATATAAGTTTCGTATTTTTGGAAGCCGGGATGTTTCTGAAACCCGCATAGCCAGTTATACTTTCACCGGATCAAACACGATGAACGGAACACTTCAGACATCGGGTGCCAATTTGGGAGGTATAGGGGTAAACGGTAATAATAGCAGCATTTTTTCTTCCACTATGATTTCTCCGAATGCCAGTGGAGAAATTACAGTTGATTTGGCTGTTTCGGTGGGAACATATGCACACCTAAATATAATGAAAATAGAAGAGTATACTAATCTAACAACTTCGATAAATAAACAATCAGATACTTCAATGAAAGTTTATCCGGGAATTTTTGATAATGAATTGAAAATTACAGGGGCTAAAAGTTTAATTGAAATATTTAATATGCTAGGTATACGTGTTCTATCTTGTCAGGTTAACTCTGAAAAGCTTTTAAACACTTCAACACTCCAGAAAGGAACTTACATTTTGGTAGTTGATAAAAAAGAATGTTTTAAAATAATTAAATAATTCCTTTGCTTTTACATTCCTAAAAACAAAAATAAAGTTCATGAAAAAAATATTATTGCTTGCGAGCATTTTAAGTTTATTGCTAAATTCCGGTGCTCAAACATTGAACCAGCGTTTATTTATTGATTTTGGTCCGAATGATGTTACGAACGGAAATATTACTGTAAGTCCCGACATTAATGGTAATTACTGGAATAATGCAATTGATAACACCTTGAATGCAACATTAGCCTTGAAAAATGCGTTGAATGCAACTACCCCTTTTAGTTTAGTGGTTACAAAGGCAATGTCAAAGAATGGCATTGCGTCTGGTGGATTATTAGCTCCAAGTGTAGCACTTTTAGGTGAATTTGCAATAGCAACAGCTACTCAGGATTATTTTTTCACTACAAATGCCAGCACTCCCGGACAATTAAAAATTACGGGTATGGATCCATCTAAACAATATAAATTTTATATGTTTGGTAGTCGTAGTACAACTGAGACCAGATTTGTAAAGTATACGCTTACAGGTACTAATTCGATGTTTGGACTACTTCAAACGTCAGGAACAAATCTTGGAGGTACTGGGATAAATGGAAATACAAGTGCTATTTTCACTTCAGATATGATTTTTCCAACTACTGCGGGTGAAATTGTAATTGATATTGCTGTTTCTTCAGGAACTTATGCACATCTCAACATACTGAAGTTGGAAGAATATAGCGGACCGGTGATTAATGTAACCGGTATAAGCGTATCAGGCAATGATATCACAGTTTCAGGTGCAACTTCACAGATGGTAGCAACAATTTCTCCTTCAACTGCTACTATTAAATCAGTATCGTGGACAGTAAGTGATAATACTGTTGCAAGTGTTGATGGGAATGGAATTTTATATCCGAAGAAAAACGGTACAGTGACTGTTACTGCGACATCATCACAGGCAGGTACTGTAATGGCCGGCACTAAACAAATTACGATAAGTAATCAACAATCAACGCTCTATTTTTCGGGAACGGCTACTGAAAATGGCAATAATTTAGCAACCGCAATTCCCATGAAAATGGTTACTGATCAGCAGGGTCTTATAATTAGTGGAATATTTGAAATTTATACTTCGTTGAATGCATCCGGCATATTTAATTTTTATTCAACAAAGGACCTTGGCACAGCAATCGTTTATGGTGCAGGAGCTTCGGCAGGAACTATTCAATCTGGTGGGGCAGGCATTGATCCTGCTGAAACAGGAACCTTGTTGATTACAGTGAACGTGACAAATAATACCTATACCATTCTTCCTATTACAAATTGGAGTATTGTGGGAAGTACAATTCCAAGTGCCTGGAATGGTGATGTGCCTCTGAGCTATCAGGGAAATGGAATTTGGTCAAGTACCGTTGCGCTTACAACTTTGGCTGCATCGGGTGATACACCCCGTTTTAATTTCAGAGCAAATGGTTCGTGGAGTTATGTAATGAAAAAAGTAACTGGAACTACAAATTCGTTGAGAATGGAATCTCAGGCAACCACCTATGGTGTTGCTGTTGGAGATATTCTTATGAATTATGGAACTTTTGTTATTACACTCGACTTGCGGAATTATACTTATTCAGTGGCTTGTACAGGAATTGATCCGTTAAAGATTTCAGTAATGGGTTCATCGGTCGCCAATGGATACGGTGCAACAAATCAGCTTGGTTATGCTTATAAATACTCACAAATATTAGCCCAACGCTATAAAGATGGAAAAGGACAAAACTGGACCTATTCGAATATTTGTGTCAACGGAAATAGTACAGTCGATGTGTTGAATCGCTGGGATAATGATTTACTAAATGATTGCAGTTCGTATGTTATCTATGGCCTATCGCTAGGTAATGAGGGTATTATTGCGGGTGGACAGCCTATCTACGATCAGTTCAAAAACAACTTGTTGCTACTGATTTCAAAAGCACGGGCTGTTGGGAAAATTCCAGTTGTAATGAATAATTATACCCGTAATGATTATACCGCAACTGAATACACTTTTATTAAACAAATTGATATGCTTATTCACGAGTGGGATGTTTCGAGTATAAATATGTTGGGGGCTGTTGATAATGGGACCGGACAATATGTAACTGGATACTTTTTTGATGCATTGCATCCAAATGATTTAGGTCATGCAGAAATATCCTATGCCATGGTACCTACTTTATTTGAAGCTTTACAAGCAGGAAAAGCTCAACCCATTAAGAAAAGTGGAACCTATATTCTATCTGGTAAAACCGGAAGTTCTGACAAACTGGTATTTGTTCCCGATAACATTATTCATCCATTTACTGTGTCATTTGATATTAAAACAACTACAAGCGGAACCATCGCATCTTTTAATCAAGCTTCAGTCTATGGTTTAATCAAAATAGATGCCACAACCGGATATATAACTTATCGATCGCCTAATGGCGGAACAATAACTGGAAATGTAGCTGTAAATGATGGACAATGGCATAAAATAACCTTATCGCATTTTTATGCCCGGGCTGAAACTTTATTGTATAGTGACAATCAACTTGCCGGTAGTCTGGCAGAGAAACTAATAGCCGAAAAGTTCATTTTGAATGATCTGAATGCTCCGGATTTTATTTATTATAAGGACTGGTTATTTTATCGTTCGGGTATGAATTCAACTGAAGTAGCTGCTTTAAATAATAATGAAATGCTTAAATCCAGCCTGGAATTATATTCACCACTCGATGGACAAGCCGTTTTAAGTCAAGATCCACTTGTTAATCTTGCTCAAAGCACGAATAAAATTCAAAAAAGTCAATTGTCAACTGGTTTGCAACAAAGTTTACAATCTGCAGATTTAAGTATTTATCCTAATCCGGTTTCAGAAACTCTCAGAATAAACGGATTATCCGGATCAGGAATCTATGAATGTACTATTTATGGCATTGATGGACGAATAGTACTTAAACAACAAATTGCCAGAATAAATGAAATTAAAACATCAAATTTGTCTCCAACATTTTATTTGTTGACTTTAATCGAGAAAAATTCAGCAGAAAAAGTGACCTTGAGCTTCTCTAAGAAGTAGTATTTAAAACCTCAGTATTTAAAAAATAGCGGCAGTAAACCAATGATTTACAGTCGCTATTTTTAAATTTGTATTTTCATCTGAAATTAAAACGTTCAGTTATTCTACTTTTCTAAATATTGCAGTTAAAAAATAATGTTTAGAATCTATGACAATCATCAATCCCATAAATTTAAAAGTAATATGTTTTTTCGGAACAAAATGATGCTTAGTGTAAAATAAACACACTTTTGTTTGGAGATTATAAAAATACATTCTATATTTGCACAGAAATTACTTATTGTGTTTCTGACACTAAATAAAAATATGAAATAATGAGATTAATCCGAATAGTTTATATGGGTATATTCTGCCTGATTTTAGCATTTAATCAGGTAAAAGCCCAAAAACCGATTTATTTAGATCTAAATCAGCCCATCGAAAAAAGAGTGGATCATGCTCTTTCGTTGATGACAATCGAAGAAAAAGTGGCTATGTGTCACGCTCAATCAAAGTTTAGTTCCAAAGGAGTTCCCCGTCTTGGAATCCCCGAAGTATGGACTGATGATGGTCCTCACGGTATTCGTGAAGAAGTGTATTGGGACAAATGGAGTGGAGCCGGCTGGACAAACGATTCCTGTACCGCATTCCCTGCACTGACTTGTCTCTCGGCCAGTTTTAATCCTCAAATGGCTTTGATTTATGGTAAAGTCATAGGTGAAGAAGCCCGATATCGGAATAAAACAGTGCTTCTTGGTCCTGGTGTAAATATTTACCGCACTCCTCTTAATGGACGTAATTTTGAATATATGGGTGAAGATCCTTATTTGGCATCGCGCATGGTGGTTCCTTATGTTCAGGGCGTTCAACAAAATGGAGTGGCTGTGTGCGTTAAACATTTTGCTTTGAATAATCAGGAAGAAAACCGAATGGCTGTCAATGTACAGGTTAGCGACCGGGCATTATACGAAATCTATTTACCGGCTTTTAAGGCAGCCGTTCAGGAAGGTAAAGCCTGGTCAATTATGGGGTCTTATAATCGGTTCAGAGGGGAAAATAATTGTCATAATGAGTTTTTGTTAAATAAAATTCTGAAAAATGACTGGAAATTCGATGGAATTGTTATTAGCGATTGGGGTGGAGTTCATAGTACAGATGAGGCTGTAAAAAATGGTCTTGATTTGGAAATGGGAACTTCAACTAATGGATTGACAACTGATGGAACAGCACCCTATTCGGAATATTATCTCGCAAATCCCTATTTACGGGGGTTGAAATCCGGAAAATACAGCGAAACCATGTTGAATGATAAAGTCCGACGGATTTTAAGACTTATTTTCCGAACCACTATGAGCGCTGATCGTCCTTTCGGAAAATTTGTAAGTCCCGAACATTCTGAAACTGCCCGTAAAATTGCCGAAGAAGGAATTGTATTGTTGAAAAACGACAATCAATTTTTCCCTGTTCCCGTTGGAAAGTACCAGAAAATAGCTGTTATCGGTGAAAATGCTACCCGCAGCCTGGTTATTGGTGGTGGATCTTCTTCATTGAAAGTAGCGTATGAAGTTTCGGCATTAGACGGGTTGATAAAAAAATACGGAAAAGATCATATTGTCTATTCAAAAGGCTATATTTCAGGCGATAATGACTATAAAAAAGAAGTCTCAGTAATAATAAATACGGATTCATTGATTCATGCTGCTCTGGAAGTGGCTAAAAATGCTGATATCGTTTTGGTTATTGGCGGATTAAATAAAAATCATTTACAGGATAGTGAAGGTGCTGACCGAAAATCAATGGATTTGCCATTTGGACAGGATGAGCTGATTGCAGCATTACTTAAAGTTAATAAAAAAACAGCTGTAATTTTAAACAGTGGAAATGCAGTTTCAATGCCATGGATAAACGATATTCGTGCCCTAGTTCAAGGTTGGTATCTGGGATCAGATGCTGGCAATGCTCTTGCCAATGTTCTTTCGGGTGAAGTAAATCCCTCTGGAAAATTACCCTTTTCATTTCCAAAAAAACTCGAAGATAACGCTGCTATAAGTTTTGGTGAAATTTCTTATCCGGGTGTTGGAGATAATGAAGTATACAAAGAAGACATTCTGG
>JBAWXD010000092.1:0-14080 GCA_037144275.1 Paludibacter sp.
TATAATCGGCGTCAAAATTTGAAGGTATAGCACAACGTCCTTCATATCCGAAGAAATGGTTGATGGCGGAAAACTTACCGTTATATTTTTTTTCAGCCTTCAATTGAGCCAAACGTTTTCCGACCATTTCGATTAATAGTTTTTCAGTTTCAATAAGTGAAACCTGAACATTACCATGTGGGTCACGATCAAGTGTCAATTGTTTTGCAATTCCTTTTGGCAAACTGCGGTAAATTTCACAGCTTTCATGGCTTAACATTCCTTTTACATATTCTCGTTTTTCTTCATCACCGTTCAATGCATTGAAATCATCGTTTTCTGCCAATAAATCGTTCAATTCTGAAATCAGATTTTTCATGGCAGGAATAAACTCAATCAAACCTTCAGGAATGAGGATTGTTCCAAAATTCAGTCCGTGTTTTGCTCTGTGAACAACAACTTTTACAATATTCTCAACCACATTACTCAAAGTCATATTATTGGCTTCTACTTCTTCAGAGACAATACAAATATTGGGTTGACTTTGTAAAGCACATTCCAGGGTAATATGTGATGCAGAGCGACCCATTAAACGGATAAAATGCCAGTATTTTTTAGCCGAATTGGCATCACGTTGAATGTTACCAATCAACTCTGAATAAACTTTACAAGCAGTATCAAAGCCAAAAGAAGTTTCAATCATTTCATTTTTCAAATCACCGTCTATGGTTTTAGGACAACCTATAACTTGTATTCCAGTATTCTTTTGAGAATAATATTCCGCTAATACACAGGCATTTGTATTTGAATCATCACCACCAATTACCACGATAGCATTGATCCCTAATTTTTTGCAAATAACTGCCCCTTTTTCATATTGTTCATCGTCCTCCAGTTTAGTTCGACCAGATCCGATAATATCGAAACCGCCTGTATTACGATATTCGTCTACAACTTCTTTTGTAAGTTCAATATATTGATGTTCAACCAAACCACTTGGACCACCCAAAAATCCGTATAACTTATTATCAGTATTCAATGCTTTAAGTCCATCAAATAATCCACTGATAACATTATGACCACCAGGCGCTTGACCACCTGAAAGAATAACACCTACTCCAACAACCGGATTTGTTTTTTTTTCTCCCGGTTCAAATGTAACTAAGGGCATTCCGTATGTATTCGGAAACAGTTCCTTAATTTCTGTCTGATCAGCAACAGATTCAGTTGAAGCACCTTCTAGTAGTACTACATTGCCTTTAAATGCATTCGGCAACTTAGGCTTGTAGCTTGCACGTGCAATTTGTAAAGGGCTTTTAGTCATTGATTTCATTTTTCGTATTTTATAATAGTTTGATATTCAAATAGCTATTTGAGCGAGAAATTGTTTGCAAAATTAATGAAATATTTCTATAATACAAGGAAAATGAATGTTACGATTTTGTTATAATTTTAAAATTTATTCATTTAGCATTAAAAACAAGATATACTCAAATCAAAAATTGCTTTGAGTATATTTGGATTATTTCTCTAATTAATTAATGTGAATCATGTACCTTAAATTATTCATAATTTGACCGAAAAGTTTTGACCAAACATAAGGAAAGTAACCTGTATACAACCTTCTACAGGCTAGGATTGTATCAACACAGAATTGTGATTCCAAAATATTGTATTTAGTTAAATATGCAAGTCTTAAACAAGAATATCTAAGGAAATAAATGATAAGCATATTTTTCAATTTCGCAAAGACAATTTCAATATTTCTGTTGTAAAACATAAAAAATGAAGGTTTGAATTGAAAAACTTCCCCGTATATTTGCAGCACAGTTCAGCACAGATAAACTTTTGACAGTCTAAAAGTTAACACGTTACAATCTAATTGTCTGAAATTCATGAAAGAAAGCTATTCGAACAAACATTTTTTGAATCCTGTAAAACGATTTTGTCAGACACTGGAATTGAAAAATGATTCAAAACTGATTGAAGAATATAAGTATTGGCACAAGGATGAGAATCGGTGGCCGGAAATTCCTGAGGGAATTCGTGAAGTTGGCATTTTAGATATGGAAATTTATATCAATGAGAACCAACTTTTTATGATTATTGAAACTGCTTCGGATTTTGATTGGGACAGATCTTTTGCAACCCTTGCATCCCTGAAACGTCAAGCTGAATGGGAAGAATTTATGGCAAAGTATCAACTTACGAAGCCCGATGCCACTTCTTCTGAAAAATGGACTTTAATGGAACGAATTTTTAAACTTTAAATAAAAATATAAATTATGTCACACCCAAAACTTGTCACAAAAGAGTACAAACTTCCGTTTATATTTATCACTTCGTTATTTTTCCTATGGGGGCTTGCTCACGGAATGCTAGACACCTTGGACAAACATTTTCAACAGATTCTCCATTTGCATAAATGGCAGTCGAGTTTTATACAATTTGCATTATACGGAGCATATTTCAGTATGGCGATTCCGGCCGGTATGTTTATGAAGCGATATGGATATAAAAAAGGAATTGTGTTGGGATTATTTTTGTTTGCTTCGGGCGCATTACTTATTGCAGCCACAGCTGGATTTGAGTCTTTTTGGGTTTTTCTTACGTGTTTATTTCTTTTGGGATGCGGTTTAGCGACACTTGAAACTGCTGCAAATCCATATACCACTAAATTAGGTCCAAGAGAGACTGCAGAAAGAAGAATTAATTTGTCTCAGTCTTTTAATGGATTAGCATGGGTTCTTGGACCACTTATTGCATTGTATATTTACAACAGCAACAGCGAAGTAGAAGGAGAAAAATTTTATTCTACTATTCTACCAATGTTGGCCATTGGATTATTGGTATTGACTGTAGCATTTGTATTTATGCGTTTGAAACTTCCTGAGATTAGCGAAGAAGATGAAGTTCATGCACACGGCTTTATTGAAACTTCAGCAGAAGACAAGCCAACATTTCATATTCCACTAAAAAAACAATCCCATTTTGTTCTTGGTGTAATAGCTCAATTTTCATATGTAGCAGCACAAACAGGGATTTTTAGCTATCTCATTAATTTTGTGACTGATGCCGGGCAACATCCCAGGTTTGATGTGAAGTTAGCCCCTTATTTTTTAAGTATTGGTTTTGCTTTGTTTATGTTTGGTAGAATAAGCGGTAGTTATTTGATGTCGATGATAAAGCCGACTAAATTATTGGCTATTTGCGCCGTTTTAGCAGCTATTCTACTTCCGGTAGTGAGCATGAAATTAGGATGGGTTTCTTTAATTTCGCTCTATTCTGTGTTCTTTGTAATGTCAATCATGTTCCCAACACTATTTGCGTTGGCAATAAAAGATTTGGGTCCACAAACTAAAAAAGCATCGTCTTTTTTGGTAATGGCCGTTGTAGGTGGAGCTTTATTTCCTCCATTGATGGGTTTAATTGCTGATAATTATGGGATGTCAATTGGATTTTTAGCACCCATACCGTTCTTTGCATTTATAGCATATTATGCTATTAGAGGTCATAGAGTCAGATAAATTCTAAAGAATATAATTGGGTAATGCCGCAAATTAAGTTTTCAAATTCGTCATCAAAAATTAAAATCCTTGCAGATGGAATAAGTCTTTCTATCATGCAGGGAAAATTGAAGGTGGGTGATAATTTGCCTTCAATCAATGAAGCAAGTTCGAACCACAAAATATCTCGTGATACAGTTTTTAAAGCTTATAATGAATTAAAAAAAAGAGGTTTAATTGACTCAACTCCTCAAAAAGGGTATTATATTACGGGAGAAGTAAATCACATTTTGTTGTTGCTGGATACGTACTCATCATTCAAGCAAAATCTTTACCACCGATTTGCAGCTAATTTACCTGATAATTACAAAGTTGACTTGATTTTCCATCAATATAATGAACATTTGTTTGAAACTATTGTACGTGAAACTATTGGGAAATATAGCATGTACGTGGTTATGAATTTTTCAAACGACCATTTTTCAGATGCATTAAAGTCGATACCGAATAATAAATTGTTACTTTTGGATTTTGGGAATTTTGAAAAATCTTCGTACTCATATATTTGTCAGGATTTTGAAAAATCGTTTTATGAATGCCTAAGTTCATGTCGTAATTTATTAAAAAAATACAGAAAATTCTCGTTTGTTTTTCCTGAAGAACTTTGCCATCCAATCAGTTCCATTGATTTTTTTGTAAGGTTCTGCAAAGAAAATAATTTTGCATTTGAAGTCTTTCGAAAGGATGCTGATTGGCATGGAGTTGAAGCTGGAACTGTTTATCTGTGTATACTTCCCGAAGATATGGTAAAAATTATTAAAGATGCAGATATAGCCAGACTCTCAATTGGAAGTGATATTGGATTGATTGCCTATAATGATAATCCGATTCTTGAAGTCATTGAAAACGGAATTTCAGCAATTAGCGTTGATTTTGGATTAATGGGAGAAATGGCAGCGAATTTTGTAACTACCAAACGCCCAATTCAGGAATATCTTCCTACAGAATTGATTCTTCGAAACTCAATTTAGAAATGAGATATTTTTCTCAATCACATAACAGCACAGTTCAGCATAGAAATAAAATAAATATAAACTTTAATAAAAAATCATGAAAGCAGGTTCAATTGCAGGAGAATTCACTTCAACTGCACAAATCAGAAAAGAAAAAAGCGGTCGCTTACAAGGTGACAATCCAAAAATCGGTATTCGTCCAACAATTGATGCGCGCCAGGGTGGTGTGCGCGAATCATTGGAAGATCAAACAATGAATATGGCACTTAATTTGGCCAATTTCCTCAGTTCAAATTTAAAATACAGCGATGGCACTCCTGTGGAATGTGTAATGGCTGATACAACAATCGGTCGGGTTGATGAGGCCGCAGCTTGTGCTGAGAAATTCAAGAAAGAAGGCGTGTCAGTAACTATCACCGTTACTCCATGTTGGTGTTATGGTAGTGAAACGATAGATGTAGATCCACATACGATTAAAGCTGTTTGGGGATTCAACGGAACAGAACGCCCGGGAGCAGTTTATCTGGCAGCTGCCTTAGCTGGTCATAATCAGAAAGGCTTGCCTGCATTTGGTATTTATGGTCGTGATGTTCAGGATGGTGGAGATAATTCAATCCCTGCTGATGTTCAGGAAAAGTTATTGCGTTTTGCTAAAGCCGGTGTTGCAGCAGCTACGTTGAAAGGAAAATCATATCTTTCAATTGGTTCTGTATCTATGGGTATTGCCGGTTCGATTGTAAATGCTGATTTCTTTCAGGAATACCTTGGAATGCGAAACGAATATGTTGATATGAGTGAAATAATTCGTCGTGAGAAATTAGGAATTTACGATCCGGAGGAATTTAAAAAAGCGATGGACTGGACCGCGAAAAATTGCAAATCGAATGAAGGCGAAGATACCAACGACGATGACAAAAAGAAATCGCGTGAGCAACTTGACAGTGAATGGGAATTTGTGGTAAAAATGACCATGATTATCCGCGACTTAATGGTTGGAAATCCCAAATTGCGTGAACTTGGTTATGGAGAAGAAGCCTTGGGACACAATGCCATTGCATCCGGTTTCCAGGGACAACGTCAATGGACCGACTTTATGCCAAACGGTGATTTCTCTGAAGCAATTCTGAATACTTCGTTCGACTGGAACGGCATTCGCGAAGCTTTTGTGGTAGCAACCGAAAACGATTCGCTGAATGGTGTGGCTATGTTGTTTGGTAAATTATTGACCAATACCGCTCAGGTTTTTGCCGATGTGCGTACTTATTGGAGTCCCGAAGCGGTTGAACGTGTAACTGGTCATAAATTACAGGGATTGGGAGCTAATGGTTTGATTCACTTGATTAACTCTGGTTCTGCTGCATTAGACGGAAGCGGTCAACAAACAATTGATGGCAAACCAGCTATGAAACCTTTCTGGGAAATTACGGAAGAAGAAGTTCAGAAAACACTGGATGCAACAACCTGGTTTCCTGCAGATTGCGGTTATTTCCGTGGTGGAGGTTTCTCGTCTAAATTCATTTCGAAAGGTGGAATGCCTGTAACTATGGCTCGTATCAACCTGATTAAAGGTCTTGGACCGGTTCTTCAACTTGCTGAAGGTTGGACAGTAGAAATTCCGGCTGAAGTTCACAAAGTACTTGATGACCGCACTAACAAAACATGGCCTACCACCTGGTTTGCTCCGCGATTGACCGGTGAAGGTAACTTCAAAGATGTATATTCCGTAATGAATAATTGGGGTGCCAACCACGGTGCATTTAGTTTTGGTCATATTGGCGCGGATTTGATTACATTGGCTTCTGTATTACGTATTCCGGTTTGTATGCATAATGTTGATGAATCCAACATTTTCCGTCCGAGCGCATGGTCTGCTTATGGAATGAATCTGGAAGGTGCTGATTATCGGGCTTGTCAGACTTACGGTCCGTTGTATAAATAAATACAAATTTACGGGTTACAAGCAATAAAATGTCTTGTAATCGGTAAATGAAATTTGTTTATCAAATTCTAAAGTTTTAATGTCAAATTTTACACGACAAAACGAGCAATCTATTAATACATTTGCAGCTCCTTAAAATTACAACATGAAAAACAAATCTTTCCTTGCATTTGACCTAGGTGCAACGAGTGGTCGTTCTATTTTAGGAACTATTGAACATGACAGACTCCAAATGAAGGAGTTGACTCGATTTCCTAACCAAATTATTCAAATAGGTGAGCATTTTCATTGGAATATTTATTCTTTATTTGAACATCTCAAAGCGGGATTAGTAGCTGCTAAAAAGGAAGGAGTTGAAATAACCTCCATTGGTATTGATACTTGGGGAGTGGATTTTGCACTGATTGCAGAAGATGGTTCTATCCTTGGTGCTCCGTATGCATATCGTGATCCGCATACTGTTGGTGCTCCCGAAAAATACTTCGAAATAGTTCCCCGCGAAAAAGTATATGATTTGACTGGAATTCAGGTGATGAATTTCAATAGTCTGTACCAGCTTTTTGCATTGAGTCAAGCTAACAATTCGTTGTTAAGAGCCACCAAAGAGATTTTATTTATGCCGGATGCATTGGCATATATGCTGACAGGCAATAAAGTCGTGGAATATACCATTGCTTCTACTTCACAAATTTTAAATCCACGCACCAAACAGTTTGAAGCTGAATTACTCGAAAAGGCTGGTGTTTCAGCAACTATTTTGGGTGAAATTGTTATGCCGGGTCATGAAATTGGCACTTTGCGCGACGATTTAGCTGAAGAGAGCGAATTGGGTAAAGTAAAAGTGGTAGCTGTTGCCGGACACGATACAGGTGCGGCTGTGGCTGCGGTTCCTGCTTCGAATGAAAATTTTGCTTATCTTAGCTCCGGAACATGGTCGCTTATGGGTATTGAAGTAAAAAATGCCATTATCAACGAAGAAACTTTTGCGCTGAACTTTACCAACGAAGGTGGTGTAGAAGGAACTACCCGTTTCCTGAAAAATATTACCGGCATGTGGTTGCTCGAACAATGTCTGAAAGAATGGAAAAAAGAAGGTATTACCTATGCTTACGAAAAACTCGTGCAAATGGCGGATACTGTTCCTGCTTTTCAGTCAATGCTTGATACTGACCATGCTTCATTTGCAAATCCGGTATGCATGACTAGTGCAATTGTTGAGTATTGCGCTGCAACCGGACAAACTGCTCCGTCAAATCATGCTGAATTTGTTCGTTGTATTTTCGAAAGTCTTTCATTGAAATACAAATATGTGATTAATATTTTGAAAGAATTAGCTCCATTTCCAATTGAAAAACTGCACGTGATTGGTGGTGGATCAAAAAACCCATTGTTGAATCAATGGACTGCCAATTCAATTGGAATACCTGTTATTGCAGGACCTTCTGAAGCAACAGCAATCGGAAATATTATGATTCAGGCAAAAGCTGCCGGATGCGTAGATTCATTGCAGGAAATGCGTCAGATTATCGGTGAATCGGTTCAATTGGACGAATTCTTACCACAAGATGCTGAAATATGGGCAGAGGCTTATAAAAAATTTGTGAAAGTAACTAAATTATAAAAGCCCCCTAAATCCCCCGAAGGGGGACTTAAAGACTTGTTCTGTCATAAAAAAAAGACTTATTTTATAGATATAAATTTAAAACATAGCTAATCCTAAGTCCCCCTTCGGGGGATTTAGGGGGCTTTAAATAGAAAATATGGCTGTAGTAGTTATTCTGCCTAAACAGGGGCAATCGGTTGAAAGTTGTATCATCACCGAAATCAAAAAGAAAAAAGGTGATACAGTAAAAAAAGGTGAAGTTTTGTTCGCATACGAAACCGATAAAGCTTCGTTCGAAGAAGAATCACCTGCTGATGGAGTGGTACTTGAAAGTTTTTATAATGATGGCGACGAAGTTGCAGTGTTGTTGGACATGATGGTTATCGGTCAACCCGGTGACGATTATGTAGGATTATTGCAAAGCGGAAGCACTCCAACAGTAAGCAGTGAGCAGCAAGCAGTAAGCCCTGAACCTGCTAAAGCTGAAGAATCTGCAAAGATTGAAGTTGTTGCACCAACCCAATCAACAAATCAACAAATCAACCAATCATCCTTTATCAGTCCACGCGCTAAAAACTTAGCCGCAAAAGAAGCTTTGAATGCAAGTGAATTGAATGGTTCAGGACCAAGCGGCCGTGTGATTGAAAAAGACGTGTTAGCTGCGTTGGAAAACCGTCCGAAACTGACTCCATTGGCTAAGAAAATTGCTGCCGAAGAAGGTGTTCAACCACAAGGTGCAGGTTCTGGCCTTGCCGGAACTGCGAAATCAACTGATTTAGCTGCGCTTGTAAATGCTGTTTATGGTGTGGATTATGAAGATAAGAAGTTGTCTAACATGCGCAAGTTGATTGCAAAAGCGATGCATACTTCGTTGCAAAATTCAGCACAACTTACACACCACCTGGGAGCAGATGCACGCAACATCCAAAATTTACGCAAGAAAGCCAAAAAAGCTTTCGAAGCCGG
Source organism: Paludibacter sp. (assembly GCA_037144275.1). GTDB lineage: Bacteria > Bacteroidota > Bacteroidia > Bacteroidales > Paludibacteraceae > Paludibacter. Next base: position 9,007 of record JBAWXD010000092.1, read on the forward strand.
AACTTTGTCTGCCAATTTGACTATAAACGATTTTGTATGCTTTGCAGTTGTAAAAGCATTGAAGAAATTCCCGAACGTAAATTCACACTTCCTGGGCGAATCGATGCGTTTGTTCAACAAAGTTCACCTTGGACTAGCTGTTGATACCGAACGTGGTTTGATGGTTCCTGCTGTGCGCAATGCCGACGATTTATCGATTATCGGACTTTCAAATCAGTTGAAAGAAGTGGCCAATGCTTGTAAAAAAGGTGCTATTTCTCCTGAATTATTAGCCGCCGAAGCAGCAACATTTACTGTTTCAAACCTTGGTGCTTACGGTGTGGAAATGTTTACCCCGGTAATCAACTTACCACAATCGGCTATTTTGGGTGTAAATACCATTGTTCCACGTCCAAAAGATTTGGGTGATGGCGTATATGGTTTCGTACCTTATATCGGCTTGAGTTTGACCTACGATCACCGTTCGTTGGATGGCGGCGAAGCAACTCGCTTCCTGAAACAGATTGCCATTGAAATTGAAACATTGGAATTGGATATATTCTAATATGCCAATAATTTAATATGCCAATTTGCCAATGAAATAATTTGAATTTTGCGTAAATTGCAGGCGTATTTATAGTTTTAAAATTTATCCATAATATTATTGCGAAATGTGATTGATTTACCAACATTGGCATATTGACACATTGGCACATTAGCACATTAGAAATTATGTTTGATTTAATCATTATCGGTGGTGGTCCGGCCGGATATGTAGCTGCAGAACGTGCAGGGCATAAAGGACTGAAAGTGTTGTTGTTCGAAAAAAAAAGCATGGGTGGCGTATGTCTCAACGAAGGTTGCATCCCAACAAAAACCATGCTTTACAGTGCTAAAACGTACGAAAACGCTTTGCACGGAGATAAATATGGCGTATTTGGTGACAATATCCGTTTTGATTACGGAAAAATTGTTGCCCGCAAAAATAAAGTGGTTCGCAAACTGGTTGCCGGTGTTGAAGGCAAAATGAAAATGCACCATGTAACCGTTGCAAAAGGCGAAGCTACGATTGTTGGTCGCAGCCCGAAAGGTGTGGAGGTTACTGCCGGTGGCGAAAGCTACTTAGGTACTAACCTACTTATCTGTACCGGTTCCGAAGCATTCGTTCCACCTATTCCGGGATTGGCCGAAGCAGGAGATATTATCCTGACTAACCGCGAAATTCTGGACTTGAAAGAACAACCAAAATCATTGGTAGTTATCGGTGGTGGCGTAATCGGGATGGAGTTTGCAAGCTTTTTCAACAGCCTTGGAACAAAAGTAACTATCGTGGAAATGCTTCCTGAAATTTTGGGTGGCTTAGACTTCGAAATTTCGGCTATGTTGCGCGATATTTACAGCAAAAAAGGAATTGAATACAACCTGAATGCCAAAGTGGTGAAAATCGATGGTAACAAAGTTATTTTTGAGAAAGACGGAAAAACTGAAACTATAGAAGGCGAAAAAATCCTTGTCAGCGTTGGCCGTCGGGCGGTAACAAAAGGTTTCGGATTGGAAAATCTGAACGTGGAGTTATTCCGGGGCGGTATCAAAGTGGACGAAAAAATGCGGACTAATGTGCCTAATGTTTTTGCAGCAGGTGATGTAACCGGATTCTCTTTGTTGGCTCACACAGCCAGTCGCGAAGGCGAAGTGGTGGTGAACAACCTCACCGGACGTGCTGACAAGATGCGTTACGATGCTATTCCGGGCGTGGTTTATACAAATCCCGAAGTTGCCGGAGTTGGTGAAACAGAAGAATCAGCTAAAGCAAAAGGTATCGATTACAAAGTGGCTAAGTTGCCAATGGCTTACGCCGGACGTTTCGTAGCCGAAAACGAAGGTGGCTCGGGACTTTGCAAAGTATTGGTAGGTGCTAAACACGGCGAAGTAATCGGCGTTCATATGCTTGGTAATCCTTGCAGCGAAATGATTTACGGAGCTTGTATGGCTATCGAGCAGGAAATGACACTGGCGGAAATGGAAGAAGTGGTTTTCCCACACCCAACCGTTAGCGAGATATTTAAAGAAACAATTTTTGCATTTTAATCGTAGGGACAGGTCGTGACCTGTCCTGAAATATCACATCAACGGACAGGTCGCGACCTGTCCCTACACAAACGATAATAAATATAAAACAAATAAACCAATAATACAATGCCAAAAGTACAATTTATTGACCCGGCAGAAGCCCGCAAACCGGGATTCGTGGAATTTCAACCAATTCCAGTAAATCAGTATCAAAAAACCGTCAAAGACGAAAAAGGTAATTTTACCAACGAAGAGTTCAAAACCATTTATCACGACATGGTGTTGATTCGTGAGTTCGAAACTATGATTAACCAGATTAAAATTGCTGGTGCATACAACGGTACTCCATACAACCACCCCGGCCCTGCTCACTTGTCTATCGGACAAGAATCTGCAGCAGTTGGTATGGCGTGGACATTGACCGTTGACGATTATATTTTTGGTAGTCACCGTTCACACGGCGAAATCCTTGCTAAAGGTATGTCGGCTATTCACAAATCGGATGACAAATATTTGTTAGAAGTAATGGAATCATTCTTCGACGGAGCTGTACTTGATGTTGTGAAAAAAGATTTTACAGGTACTACAAAGGAATTGGCTCGCCGCTTTTTAGTGTACGGAACATTGGCTGAGATTTTTGCCCGTGTAACTGGTTTCAACCGTGGTTTGGGTGGTTCTATGCACGCTTTCTTTACGCCATTCGGTGTTTATCCTAACAACGCTCTTGTTGGTGGTTCGGGTGATATTGCCGTAGGTGCTGCATTATACAAAAAAATCAACCGCCAAAAAGGGTTGGTTGTTGCCAACATTGGTGACGCTTCTATGGCTTGTGGTCCGGTTTGGGAAGGTATTACTTTCGCTTCGATGGATCAGTTCCGTCAGTTGTGGGAAGGTGATATGCAAGGTGGATTGCCTGTGATTATAAACATCATGAACAACCAATATGGTATGGGCGGACAAACTGCCGGTGAAACCATGGGTTATGATATTGCAGCTCGTATTGGTGCAGGTGTAAATCCGGAACAAATGCATGCTGAACGTGTTGACGGCTACAATCCATTGGCAGTTATCGACGCTTACAAACGCAAACGCGTTATTCTTGAAGAGAAAAAGGGTCCAGTTTTATTGGACGTATTGACATATCGTTACAGCGGTCACTCACCTTCGGATGCGTCTTCGTATCGTACCAAAGAAGAAGTGGAAGCATGGGAAGCACAAGACTGTATTGCTTCTTTCGGAAAACAATTGATTGAAGCCGGCGAAGCTACGCAAGCGGATTTGGACGCAACGTGGACTGATGTGAAAGCATTGGTATATGATATGTTCCTGAAATCGATCGACGATGAAGTTTCTCCACGTATGAACAACGCCCAAATCATTGGCGACATGATGTTCTCGAACGGTTCGGTTGATTCTATGTCAACTGCAAAACCTGATGTTTTGATGCCAATAGCTGATAATTCACGTGTAAAGAAAATTGCTGCCAAAGAACGTTTTGCGTTTGATGCCGAAGGAAAACCTTTCAGCAAAATGAAACAATATCAGTTGCGAGACGGTATTTTCGAAGCCATGATGGATCGTTTTTACAAAGATGCCTCATTGGTAGCTTACGGTGAAGAAAACCGCGATTGGGGTGGAGCATTTGCCGTTTATGGCGGTATGACCGAAGCACTTCCTTATCACCGTTTATTCAACTCACCTATTGCTGAAGCCTCTATCGTGGGTACTGCCATTGGTTACGCCATGTGTGGTGGTCGTGTGGTTCCCGAAATTATGTATTGCGATTTCTTGGGTCGTTGCGGCGATGAGGTGTTCAACCAAATGCCTAAATGGCAATCGATGAGCGGTAACGTTTTGAAAATGCCTATCACATTGCGTGTATCGGTAGGTTCAAAATACGGAGCACAACACTCGCAAGACTGGACTTCGTTAGTAACTCAAATCCCCGGTTTGAAAGTTTGTTTCCCTGTAACTCCCTACGATGCAAAAGGTTTGATGAACTCGGCTTTGCAAGGAACTGACCCTGTAGTTTATTTCGAAAGCCAACGCATCTACGAAATTGGTGAGCAATTCCACAAAGATGGTGTGCCGGAAGGTTACTACGAAATTCCATTTGGTGAGCCGGACGTGAAAAAAGAAGGTAAAGACATTACGTTCCTGACCGTTGGTCACACTTTATATCCAGCTTTGGCTGCTGCTAAAGAATTGGAAGAAAAATACGGCTTGAGTGCAGAAGTTATTGACGCTCGCTCGTTGGTGCCATTCAACTACGAACAAGTGGTTGAGTCAGTGAAGAAAACAGGTAAAATCATTGTGGCCGGCGACGCTTGCGCACGTGGTTCGTTCCTCAACGACTTTGCAACGAACATCAGCACCCTTTGCTTCAACTATCTGGATGCTCCGGTTTGTGTACTTGGTTCACGCAACTGGATTACGCCAGCATTCGAATTGGAAGATTCATTCTTCCCACAAGTAAGCTGGTTCCTCGATATGATTAACGAACGCATTCAGCCTTTGGCAGGATATGTTCCTGGTCAAAACTTTACGGATGCTGAGTTTATTCGCAGGTCGAAATTAGGAGTTTAAGATTATAAGATCAAGGCGTGGAGTTGTTCTGCGCCTTGATTTGTTTTGACAAATGAAAGGTAATGGTATTTCTTAGTGCATAAATAGATGTAAAAAGTTGTGTGTATTAATAGGAGTTTGGAATGAATGTGAAAAATATATCAAAGAGTATTTCTATTTCAAAAGGCATTTATGATTTTGTTTTAAGTTTTGAAAAAAAAGACCTTATTCAAACCTTAAACCTAACTAAAATGTTTATTGAAAAGTTTGATATTGAGAATGAAAAACTCCCTTTCCGTTTGAATTTGTTAACAGAGATGAGATTTAAACGAATAAGAGAAAATGCACATTCACGAATAATTCACAGCTTTCTGAATTATCGTAATAATCAAAATAAATACATTTTATTGCAAAGCTTCTTTGAGAATAATCAAATCAAATTTGATATTAATGAACCAAG
>JBAWXD010000093.1:0-13853 GCA_037144275.1 Paludibacter sp.
CTTTCTTTCTTATCATTTCTGCTGATTAGTTGTCGGGGTGTCTTATAGTTTTCGTGTTGCAAATGTCACTTCATGTTCTGTCTTTCTTTACTTTTGTAGGTTTGATGGTAACATACGTACATAATCAGATAATTACGTAGGTAACATTTCATCAATTAGTAAATTAAAGTTGCATTAACTATTATATTTAAAAATAGTTCAATATTTTTCACTATTCCGATTAAACCTTTTACCTTTGCACTTGTCAACTAAAACGGACAAAGTCTATAATTTATTTTTCGCAAGATAGGAAATCACTTTCTTGCGATTTTTCATGTTTTAAACTGTATAATTTTTCTCCCAAAATGAAAAAACTGGTTTTAAGTTCACTTCTTTTATTGCTTTCACTTTCCATCTTTTCTCAACGCAGCATTCAATCTATGGTTTTCGACTCCAAAAATGGTTTGCCTATTGAATTGGGAGCTGTTCGGTTGTTACGTTCTGCCGATTCCAGTATGGTACAGGGCTGCCAAACCGATTTGAAGGGGAATTTCTTGATTTCGAAGGTAAAACCGGGTACATATACCCTGTTGATTACAATGGTTGGCTATGTAGATTATCGTCAGAAAATAACTATGGGGACAAAAGATATTATTCTTAAAAACATACAGTTGAAAGAAGATGCCCATTTGCTGGGCGAAGTAGAAGTGAAAGGAACGGCAGCACAAATGGTGGTAAAGGGCGATACAACTGAGTTTAATGCAACTGCTTTCAAAACCAATCAGAATGCAGTTGTAGAAGACCTGCTAAAACGTCTACCCGGAGTAGAAGTAAGCACCGAAGGTAAAATCACAGTGCATGGTCAGGAAATAAAAAAAATCCGCGTAAATGGAAAAAAGTTCTTTAATGACGATGTGGAAATGGCCACCAAAAATATACCGGCGGAGTTAATTGATAAAATTCAGGTGCTCGATCAAAAATCGGATATGGCCCTACTAACCGGATTTGAAGACAACGACACTGAGCGTATTATCAATTTGACTTTTAAACCCAACCGAAAATCCGGTATTTTTGGCAATGTGGGAGCTGGAGCTGGGTTGGATTTAAACGGAGCTTTCCGCTATGATGGAAACGGAATTCTGAACTTTATGGATGGTGATTCGCAATCGACTTTAACGGTAGGTGGAAATAACACGAATACTACCCGAAGCAGTCGTGGTCGAGGAGGTTGGGGAAATAACAGTGGTTTGACTACCATGCAAAACATTGGTTATAATCTCAATTCAATTCTGAATCCTAAGCTGAAAATAGGTGGTGATGCTTCGCTTAATCACACTTTTAATGAGTCGATAACCAAGTCGAATCGTGAAAGTTATCTGGCTGATTCAACCTATTTCAACAACTCCGAAACGACTTCACACAATGACCAATATACAGCTAATATGCGTTTGGAAGCTGAATGGAAGCCCGATACATTGAGCACCGTACTTTTTCAACCGAACATTAATTATACCCGTTCATTTTCGGATAGTGAAAGAGATTACAGCAACCTCACCGACACAACTCTGACAAGTAGGGGAAATACCTTGAATAATGGTAACGGTTTGTCACTGAGTGGTGGATTGGGTGTTATCTACAGTCGAAAGTTTAACTCCAAAAAAGGACGTACATTCACTGCCAATTTGCAAACATCCATTTCGCAAAATGACAACGAGAGCTGGAATTATTCAAAAAACCGAACCCGCTCCGATTCTACCATCGTTGACCAATACACCAAAAGCCATTCCGATGCATACAGTATCAGTTTAAGAATGTCTTTTGTAGAGCCACTATGGAATCTAAGGAATTTTTTGGAAACGTCAATTTCACTAAAAAATTCAACGAATACTTCTGAAAAAGATCAATACAATAAAGATGCTTTTCAGAATTACAGTAAACTTGATTCGGTGTACAGTAACAATTATGTGAATAGCTTTTACAGCGAAACACTGGAACTGAACTATCGTTATGTTGATAAAATTTATAATATTATGCTTGGGATGAAGGGTGAGCCATCGCAATCGTACAGCTCCCGTTTATATCAAAATGGCACCGAATCGTATGTGCCTCGTGAGGTGCTAAATTTCTCCCCAACTGCTCGTTTGCAGTTTAATTTCACGAAAAAGAAATTTGCTCGTATAGATTATCGTGGTCAAACCGATCAACCCAGCGTTAGTCAGTTGCAACCGGTAAAAAACAACTCGAATCCGATGTATGTTACGGTTGGAAATCCTGAACTGAAACCGGCTTTCAACCAAAGTCTCCGCATGATGTATACTTCGTTCAACGACAGCACTTTTTCGTCGTTCAATGCTTCGTTGTGGGGCCAAATTACAAAAGATGCGCTGGTTGCAAACAGTATTTACGACGCAACAGGAAAGCAATACAGTCAAACTGTGAATGCAGGAGAAACTCCTTTCAGTATTAATGGAAACATTATGTTTAATGTTCCGCTTATTCAAAAACGCTTGCATTTCAATACCAACACATCGTTTGGTGCAAATCAATATTACGGCTACTCTTCACGTGGTTTGAATGCTCAAACTCTGAAATTAGACAGTATCCCGTTGGGTAATTTGAGTAATACGATTCGTTATAATGCCGGTGAGTCACTCTCACTTACTTACACTGATGATTTAATAGAAATTGGGCTTCGGGGTAGCTTCCGTTATTCCAATACTCAAAACAACCTTAATTCGGCAGTAGCAATAACTAAAGACTGGAGTGGTGGTGGAACACTTATGCTTCATTTGCCTTACAATATTAATATTGGAAGTGATATCAATTACACAACCATGCAAGGGTATGCGGCATCGGCTCAGAACCAGCTTATCTGGAACGGAACTATTGATAAAACGGTGTTCGATAACAAAGGAGTTATTGCGTTGAAAGTAAACGATATTCTGCATCAACAACTCAATATCCGACAATCAATTGGCGATAATTATATTCAGTACAATACCTACAATACTTTACCAACCTATTTCTTGTTAAGCTTCACTTATAAAATAAATGATTTTAAAGGGGCTAAAGATAAGGACCGTCGTCCGGATTATGAACGTTACAGACCAGATGGAGATCGTCCACATCATAATCATGGTGATGGAGGAGGTTATGGCAGACCACAATTCTGATTTAGGTGAATTGTGCTATGTTTAATTCAGTATATCTATCAAAGCTGAGTTTAAACTCGGAAATCGAAAGCTAAAACCAGCTTCAGTCAATCGTTTGGGAGTTACGAAAGAACTGTTTAGGATAAGTTCCGGTTCAGTTCCAATGATGATTGCAGCAAACTGAATAACCAGTTTAGGTGCAGGTATTCCAATTGGCATATGCAGTATTTCACGCAGTATCCTCATGAAATCAGTGTTCGAAAGTGGTTGGGGGGAAGTACAATTAAGAATACCTTCAAGGTTTTTGTTTTGCAAAGCAAATACTAAAATCCGGAAATAATCTTCAAGGTGAATCCAACTGAACATTTGTTTACCGGAAGCCTGCTTTCCTCCTAACCCAAAACGGGTTAACCGAACCAACTGAGACAAAGCACCTCCATTTTTTCCAAGTACCACCGAAGTGCGTAACGCAATTTGACGCATTGATGATAATTGAAAATCAAAGAAAGATTTCTCCCATTTAGTAACAACTTCAGCTAAGAAATCATTTCCCAATTCCGTTTCATATTCAGTCATTGGTTTAATTTCTGATGATTGGTAAATTCCTGTAGCACTGGCATTAATCCAAAGTTTGGGTGGATTTTTGCAGTTTTGGATAGCATTTCCAATCTTAGTTGTACTATCAATTCTTGATTGGAGAATTGCTTCCCGATTTTTGGGTGTGTGACGGCAGTTGATCGATTTTCCAGCCAGATTTACAACCAATTCAGCTCCTTCAAGTGCATGTGAGAGTTCATCCACTTCCCAACGCACATGATCAGGCAATCTGGAAACCAAAAACACATCGTATCCATTTTCAAAAAAGCGCGTTTTCAGATAGCTCCCAATAAATCCTGTTCCACCGGCAATAATGACTTTCTTCATAATATTTCCTAATAAATTAAGTACAATTTTATAACAAAAAATCCGTCACAAAAGTTGTAACGGATTTTTTTAGTCATTAATTTGAAATTGAAAATTAGTCTACTCGTGAGCTCCCATTTTCAACATGCTTACTTCACGTTCGCTCAAGAAGCGATATTTTCCTCTTGGAAGTTGTTTCTTAGTCAAACCGGCAAAGTAAACACGATCCAATCGTATAATTTTATATCCCAACTTTTCAAATATACGACGAACAACACGGTTTTGACCCGAATGAATTTCAACGCCAACCTGTTTCAAATCGCCTTCTTTTACAAATTCGAGAGCATCGGCTGCAATAATTCCATCATCCAGCGTCACACCGGCCATGATAGCATTAAAATCAACTTCCTCTAAGGGTTTATCAAGTGTTACGTGATAGATTTTTTTCTTATCATACTTCGGATGAGTTAATTTGGAAGCCAAATCACCATCGTTAGTCAATAATAATACTCCGGTGGTATTTCTGTCTAATCGGCCAACAGGATAAATCCGTTCGCTGCATGCATTTTTCACCAGGTCAAGAACTGTCAAGCGGTCGTGAGTATCTTCCGAAGTGGTTACACAGTCTTTTGGTTTGTTTAGCAATAAGTACACCTTGCGCTCCGAGCGAACAGCTTGTTCATGAAATAAAACCTTGTCAGTCAATAAAACCTTAACACCCATTTCAGTTACAATTTCTCCATTTACCGAAATTACACCGGCTTGTATGTATTCATCTGCTTCACGACGTGAGCAGATTCCGGCATTAGCCAAAAACTTATTCAATCGGATAGGTTTTGTCAGGTCAACAACCGTTTTTTTGAATTCAAGTTGTTTTTTATTGCTGTATTTTGAATTTGGATCGTAATCGTCGCTGCGTTTGCGGTACATTACGCCGTCTTTTTTATTGTCGTAGCGGGTTTCAATGAATTCCGATTTTTGTCCTTCTCCCGGTTTTTTGAAACTTAATTTGCCGGTATGTGGTTCATCTTCATTCGATTCGCTAGGTCCTCTTCCATATACTTTTTCGCCATTACTATCGGTTCGGTCTTCCCATGGTTTTGGTTTGCTGTCGCGGCTTTCCCAGGGTTTCTTTGGACCATTAAATGCCGGTCGACCACCTTCACGGTTTTCATAGGGTTTGCGCTCGCCATAAGCAGGTTTACTGTCTCTGTTTTCCCAAGGTTTACGTTCACCAAAAGATGGTTTACTATCTTTATTTTCCCAAGGCTTGCGGTCACCCGAAGCTGGTCTGCTATCACGATTTTCCCAGGGTTTACGTTCACCGTAAGCAGGTTTGCTATCGCGGTTCTCCCAGGGTTTCTTTGGCGAAAATGAAGGTTTTCCATCGCGACTTTCAAACGATCTGCGTTCTCCTGAATCGGGTCTGTCGCCTTTTAGTTGAAATGATTTCTTTTCTCCGAATGCAGGACGGGTATTATCATTATTTCTAGAGTCAGGTCTGTCATTCGGACGTTTATTGTCACGTTCGGGTTTGGCTGTAGAAAATTTAGCTGCTCCCCGTGAGCCTTTTAATATCGATTTCACATCGCGTTTCTCAAACGGTTTACCATCACGGCCGGCACCAGAACTCGGTTTTCCTTTCGAATTTCCTTGCCATTTTTCATTATTCGTTTTCATTCAGATTTTTATATGTGTATTTTGGGGTGCAAAGGTCGTAAAAAATCCCGAATAAACCACACATTTTAAGGCTAAAAGGAAGTTTAGCCCGAAAAAAAACTGTTTTTAAATTTTCTTTTCTAATTTTGCGGGGAATCAATACAAATGTCACCTAAAAATGAAGGTCATTGAAGTGTTTGGTAAGTAGTTTATCAGCTAAAGCATTTCTTGTTTCAGAGAACTCAACAATTAAAAAAAAACTATGAAAACATGGATTTCAATAGTACGGGGCATCAATGTTGGTGGACGGAATGCAATCAAAATGATTGATTTGCGTGATTTGTTTATTCAACTTGGATTTTCGGATGTTCGAAGTTATATTCAAAGCGGGAATATTATTTTTGACAGTAATTTGATTGATTCAAAATCGATAGAAAAATCAATTTCAGAAGGAATTCTGAAAAGATTTGGTTTCGCAGTTCAGATAGTGCTGTTGGATGAGGAAACGCTCAGAGAAATCTTAAAAAATAATCCATTTTCACATGATTCGTTCAGGGATAAAGCATGTATGCATATCACTTTTTTGTCCGAAAATCCTGACAAATCACTGATTGATAAAATAATAGATGGAAATTATGGGTCTGATGAATTTTATTGCAAAAATAAAGTAATTTATCTCTACTGCCCAAAGGGCTATGGGAATACAAAATTAAGCAATTCGTTTTTTGAAAACAAGTTAAAACTTACTGCCACGACGAGAAACCTCAAAACGGCCACTGAAATATTGTTAATGTCAGATACGAAGTCAGGTTCACATTCGCTTCAGTAGATTTGGATAAAGGTCGTCCCGCACCCATTTAAAATCAGGCTCAATCTTGAGGATTTTCTCATACATTTTCTTCGCATCGTGAGGTTTATCGGTTTTATCCAGACCAATAGCAATGGTGGTAAGCAGGTTTAAATAGTTCCAGTTCTGATCTGTATCTTTATTTTTCTCCATTATAATCATAGCTTTATGGTATAGAATGAGGGCATCAACTTTATCACCCCCTAAGGTTGAAGGTGAATAAAATAATAAATTAGCTTTATTAATTATAATCTGCGAATTTTCGTGATCTAACTTATAGGCCTTATTAATATTTAGCATACATTTTGGAGCCAAGTACACAGCTTTCACCTTACTAAAACCCATTTTGAATCCTTGAAATGCACCTTTGTAGGATAATGCCGTGGAATTATGTGGAGAAAGATCAATTACATTATCAATTAAATCTTGTCCTTTGTCAATATATTCTGAAGCTGTTTGGTGCTTTTTCTTGTTCATTAAATGACCCACATAGCCATAATAATAGTTTATCAGCTCTAACTTCTGATCAATTGTTTTAGCTGAGTTATTGGTTTCGACTGAATGAATCAATTCACCCCATTTATACATTTCTCTATTAACAAATGTTCTGTAAAACAATTTCTTATAGCTTGATTCTGCTTGAATATTGATTGTAGGTAGGATGAACAAAAGTAATAGCAGTAGTTTTACTATTTTTATTTTCGTTCTATTCAATCTGAATTGTCCAATAAAATTTAACATTATTCTTAGCGATTATTAAAAATATCAAGCTGTTGAAGAGTATATTATTAAACGCAATTTTTGAGGGAATGTTTCTAATAGGAAAATAAAAACAACCGAATAATCTTCTGTTTGGGTTGAAAAGTTTCATTCTTAGATAGTTGCACGAATACATAAAAACAGTAAAAGATACAGCTAAATAAAAAAAATTGTATATTTGCACGGAATAAAGATTGGAAAAATAAATTTTGAACACATTATTTAGCTATTCACTATTGTTAAACAATTAAATCAAAACGGTATGAAAATCTTAAAATGGCTGGGCTGGGCTTCAGCTGCAACGGGAGCACTATTAATTGTATTAGGAAGTATTTCTGAGGTTTTTAGTGTTAATCCGCTTCATGTAGCACACATCCACAGTATCTTTATTACTGCCAGCAGTTTCCTTTTGCTGGCTATTTCTACTATGATGTACTGCAAAGACTGCTGCCAGGATTGTTGCAAAGACGACAAGTCAAAAGCATAAATTATTCCAACTATTTCAGTTGTAATGAATTTGCGATAAACGAAACAATGCCCTGAAACTAATAAGTTCAGGGCATTGTTTCGTTCAGAATACAAGTTTGAAAATTGATTAATAATCTTAACCGATTGATTTTTTGATGAATATACAATAGTTTTTGTCTTAATCTTGGTTCTTTCATTCTATACCAGCCCCTCAATCTCCACCATTTCGTCAACATCTAAATGGTAATCCACGTATTTAACACCAAACCCGAACAAGTTTCTAAAATCACGGGTATAACCACAGGGGTCACCCATTTTATGTATGGTTTCGGTCGAAATGAATTCCCAAATTTGCTTCATTTCTTCCTGCACATCTTCACGCATTTCCCAATCATCGATACGAATGCGTCCGGCTTCATCAAGAGGCACATTTCCTCCCGAGAACAACTTTTCAGAATACAGACGCTGGATTTGTTCGATACAACCTTCGTGGATTTTCTTGGCTTTCATAACTTTGTAGAGCACGGTAATGTAAAGTGGAATAATCGGAATGGCGGAACTGGCCTGGGTAACTAATGCTTTATTCACAGAAACATACGCCCTGAGCCCTTTGTATTTCAGATTTCTGCTCATTTTTTGGGCTGTAGCTTCCAAATGATCTTTTGCACGACCAATGCTTCCTTTTCGGTAAACTGCTTCAGTTACGGATGGTCCGATATAGGAATAAGCCAGCGTCAGGGCATTATCAGCCAGCACACTGGATGAATTTAGTGCATCAATCCACATTTCCCAATCCTCACCACCCATTACGGCTACGGTATTTTCAATTTCTTCTTCCGAAGCAGGTTCAATACTTATTTCAGTAACTACTCCGGTATGAAACTCAACGGTTTTATTTGTGTACTGTTGTCCGATTGGTTTCAGTACGGAGCGATGCGTTATACCAGTGACCGGATGCGTTCGAACAGGCGATGCCAGACTATAAATAACCATGTCAACCTGACCTAAATCGGTTTTTATCAGCTCGATGGTTTTCTGTTTAATTTCGTCGGAGAATGCATCTCCATTAATACTTTTAGCATATAAACCGGCTGCATGAGCTGCTTTACTGAATGCAGCCGTATTGTACCATCCCGGTGAAGCTGTTTTTTCAGGTTGAGGTTCTTTCTCAAAAAAAACACCTATTGTAGCTGCATCAGAACCAAAGGCACTTGAAATACGTGAAGCCAGTCCAAAGCCGGTAGAAGCTCCGATAACCAGCACTTTTTTTGGTCCATCAATTTTTCGGTTGGATTTTAGGTAGTCAATTTGTTTAAGCACATTTTGCTCACATCCGGTAGGATGAGCTGTAAGGCTGATAAAGCCGCGCATCTTCGATTTTACAATCATTTTTTAGTTTTATTGGTCTATATCTATTTTTTTGGGGCACAAAATACAAATTTCAAACAATCTGTATGAGAAAATGTTTATTCAGACCTTTAAACGTCTACTTAAAATTCAACTTCGTATAAAGTATTTTCACTACTTTTGTTGAAAAATAAACCTAAGCCCCTAAGTTTATAATCCCTAAAATTTAAATGTTAAAATACATTGTTTCTTTTTTCATCAACCGACATTCAATCTTTCTCACAATATTATTGAGTTTAATTTTCACTAATTCAAGCTATTCCCAAACGGTTCCTCAAACGAGAAAAGTACTTGGAAAAGTGGTGACCATTGAGAACGACCAAATTATTCCATTACGTTTTGCCACAGTACGACTGCTTATGCTAAAAGACAGTGCTCTGGTATCGGGAACCACAACCAATGAAGACGGTAAATTTGAGCTTGGATTAGGAGTAGAAAATCAATATCTTATTTCTATATCCTGTGTTGGCTATCGCAATGCGTATGAATTGCTAACTATCGGAGGAGATCAAACCCTAATTACACTTAAGGATATTGAAATTGTTGAAAAATCAATAGCTCTTAAAGAAGCAATTGTAGTGGGTAAGCGAGCTGAGATGGTAGTGAAAACCGATACAGTAGAATTCAACGCAGCGGCTTATAGACTCCGGGAAAATGCGGTTGTCGAAGATCTGTTGAAACGTTTACCGGGAATAACGATCACCGAGGAAGGAAAAATCCTGGTAAACGGAAAAGAAGTAAAAAAGGTAATGGTGGATGGCAAAGACTTTTTCCGAAGTAATCCGAACCTCTCTATCAAAAACATTCCCGCACAGGTATTGGAAAAATTGCAGATAATCGATGATAAATCAGAACTATCAAAACTGACGGGAGTGGATGATGGTGAAGAAAACATAACAATTAACATAACCATTCAAAAAGACAAAAAGCGGGGTTGGTTGGTCAGCAATAATCTCGGACTTGGTGAGGAACTTAATGGAAATGAAGGAAGTCTGATGCGGTATTCGTTAAATTCTTTTGCAGCACGCCTACTGAATGAGTCACAACTCGGAATTGTGGCCAATGGGAATAATATTAACGGAATGAGTATTGGCAGCGGTGGAAGTACAGTAGGTAGTGGCAAACCGGGACTAAATTCTTCGTTGTCAGGTGGTATCAACTTCTCAACCGGAAAAGACAAAGATTCACCCTGGCTTATGAACGGTGATATTTCGTATGGATTTAACGAACGAAAAGTTCGTCGTAGTTCCATTCGTCAGTATTATTTACAAGACAGCACTTCGTATCAAACTGATACAATATTGCAATTTACGCGTGAACAGGGACTTCGTTTCAGTGCTAAAATTGAAAGCAGAGCAGTGGCTGGCTGGACTTTTGCATTTGCGCCATCAGCATCCTACACTAACACCTATCGTTCTGATGAAGGCTATAGTTTGTTGCAGGCAGGGAATGTTGCCCGCGATTCGGTCAACTCCAACCGCTACAATCGTGCCTCATCTACTCCGGCATTTGATTTGGGAACAACATTCACTGTTTCGCACGATTTTGCAAAAAAAAGGAGAAAACTTTCGTTGAGCCTGGATACGCGTTTTTCCAACAATGAAGGAACGGGAGAAACACTTGCAAAATATCAATACTACCGGAATAAACCCGGTAGTCAGATAGTGGATCGAAATCAACAATGGGAAAGCAGTTCAACGAGTTTTAACAACCGGTTATACCTTTCGTACATTGAACCGATTGGAGATAAAAACTCCTTGCAATTTGTTTATTGGATACAATCAACAGACCGCGAAAACATAAAAAACAACTACAAACCAGATTTGATTACCGGCAAATTTACGGTTCTGGATCTGCCTTACAGCAAAAGTATAGATAATACGACCCTTTCCCAACAACTCGGGATTAGCTATCGGGGTGCATTAAAAAAAGTGGTATACACCATTGGGGTCGATTACAATCCATCGTTTATTCGGAGTCGGTCGTTTATTCAAAAAGCAGCACAAACGGGAGCTGACTCAACAATTACCTATTTTCCGGGTTTAAACACCAATAATTATGCACCCAATGCTTATTTATTGTATAATATCGGAGCAGGTAAAAGCCTTCGATTCGATTATCGTGGACGGTCAGAAGCACCAACTATAGCCCAAATCGACCCTTCTCGTGACGAAACAAATCCAACCAATATCCGTATTGGAAATCCTGATTTATCACCTCGATTCACTCACTGGACACGTTTGCGTTACAATAATAATAACCGTGAAACACAGCAATCAATCATGCTAAATGTCGAAGGGAACTATATCGAAAACGATATTATTAACTTCACAAACTACGACGGTACTACAGGTATAAAAACCACCATGCCCATCAATAAGTCTGGCTCATGGAATGCCAACGGATTATTTATGTATAACCGCCCGTTGAACAGCATGTTTCAAATCAATAATTACACACAATCTTCGGTTCGGAATAATATCGGGTATTCCACGTTGAACAGCACCACCAGTAGTCAGGAAACAATTGCTACAACATTTGCGTTTAACGAAGAACTGGGTTTATCGTTTAAATGGGATTGGCTCTATCTGACCACTAAGGCTACTTATCAGATGAATAATACAACTTATTCGGTAGAAAACATGCTTCCGAAAAAAACCTCCATTCTGGGTGGATTCATGATTGCTCAACTTACTTTGCCTGAAGCATGGGCAGTTTCATCAAATATCAACTATCGGAATATGACCGGATTTTCAGCTGAATATAACCGTCAGGAAATGCTGTGGAATGCGGAAATCAGCAAAAATTTTCTAAAAAACAAAGCGGCAACCATCACACTGGCTGTGAACGATATTTTGCAACAACAGTTGAGTGTTTCACAAATTATTTCGAGTAATTATGTTGAAGAACAGCAGTTTAATACGCTCAAAAGTTTTGTTATGCTGTCATTTTCCTATAAGTTTAACAGCATGGGCAAAGGGAAATAAACATGAAAAAGCATAGCAACATAGGACTTTATCTGTCTAATACTTCAGATAAAAAACAGATTATAAGGCAGATAACTGAAAATCAGTTTTTGCAGCAATATATCGATTTGAGTGAGTTGAAAGGCGCACTTCATTCCACCATAACCATCGAAAAGCTGATTGATGAGGAATTGCGTCATGACCGCTTTGTGATTCAGACTGCTGAAAACAAAAGCCTGGAATCCATGTCGAGTGGACAGCAAAAAAAGGCGCTCCTCTCCTACCTCATTGCTCAAAAGCCTCATTATATGTTGCTTGACGATGTTTATAGCAATATGGATAAAGAAACACAACTTGCCATAAGCAAGTCACTTACCGAGCTTTCAGAAACGACTGTTCTGATTCAACTCTTTTTCCGTAAACGGGATGTTATGCCCTGCATGAATATTATTCTCTCGGTGAATGAACGGAATGAAATAATCAACGAACAAACTGCAATAGATTTTCTGATAACCGATAAAATTCAGGAAAATGCTCTTCACAACTTTAAATTACCCGCACACTATGCAGAAAATCAGATGGATATTGATCCATTGATTCAACTGAATTCGGTTTCCGTTCATTACGGTGAAAAAGAAGTGCTCGATCAGGTGAGCTGGGAAATTCGCAAAGGAGAATTCTGGCAACTGATCGGACCCAATGGTTCGGGGAAAAGCACGCTTATCACCATGATTAGCGGCGATAATCCAAAAGCGTATGGTCAGGACATGACGCTTTTCGGAAGAAAAAAAGGGTCGGGCGAAACCATTTGGGACATCAAACGACAGATTGGCTATTTCACACCATCGATGATTCATCAATTTACCCGTGACGATTCGGTAGAAAATATGATTATTTCAGGTTTATTGGATTCGGTGGGACTTTACGTTATTCCAAGCGATTTGCAAAAAGACATGGCGAAAGCATGGATTGAAATGCTCGGTCCAACGTTTCGAAACAAATCGTTTCAAAGCCTTTCCATTGGTCAGCAACGCATGGTGATGGTGGCACGTGCTATGGTGAAACACCCGCCTTTACTCATTCTCGACGAACCGACCATCGAATTGGATGATGAAAACAGCAGACTGTTTATCGACATGGTTAATGCCATTGCAGCCGAAAAGCAAATAGCGATTATCTACGTTTCGCACCGCACCGAAGAAGATTTGAAGCCTGACAGAATTTTCGAACTAATACCTGCAACGAAAGGATATACAGGAATAATTCGAAAGTGAAACCATCGCTTTAATACAGCTCAATTTATTCACATCTTCAGCTTTGCATTCAATCGCTTCAAGCGATTTGAGTATTAGAAAACAAAACGTATTTGGAACTTAAGTTTATTCAGTTTAACAAATAAGGGAACAAATTATTTTTCATAATGTATTCTACTAAGGGTTAAATACCTGAATATGTATATCATAGATTGCAATTGGACAAAATATTTTTTGAACCCTTAAAAGAAAAGCAATAATATATACAGCCCTTATTTCCTTATTTTAAAAAAATTAGTTAATCATTGCTGCCTAACATTTTCAAATCTTCAAATTAATACATTTTCAAATTTTCAGACTTCAGCTCAGGCCCAAGCTTTATAAGCTAAAAATACAGAAATCATATATTTAACTTACTTGATGCTTATTATTCAGTATTTGAGAAATATATCAAAATAAA
>JBAWXD010000094.1:0-13498 GCA_037144275.1 Paludibacter sp.
TCCCAGACCTGCAAACCTAATAGACGAGGAAAGTTACAATCAACTTTGTAATACAATAGGATCACATTCAGGCAAAAATGTGTTGGATTTTTTAAAGAAGGAACTTGATCTATTGAGTGGAAATACCCTTGTTTTTATAGCGAATGACCCCGAGAATCTACAAATGAATCCGAATTACAAATATTCGACTATGATTCAGTTGGAAAGGCTTAATAATATGCGGGCCGTGAATCGAAAATTCAGGATTATTAATGAAAAACTGCCGGATCACGGACTTTTTGTATGTTGTTTTAAATCAAAAAGTACACGTAAGAAAGAAATATTAAACAGCTATTTTAAAGGTTTAAACTATGTAGTATACTCGTTTTACTTTATTTATAAACGGGTGATGCCCAAAATATTTTTTACCCGAAAATTTTATTATTTTATATCGGGTGATAAAGACCGTGTCTTTTCGAAAACAGAGGTGCTTGGACGATTATATTGTTGTGGTTTCAAAGTACTAAAAGAGAAAAAAATTGGTAATTTAACGTATATTATTTCAGAACGCATTAAACAACCGGAGCCAAATCAAACCAGTTTTTACGGTCCACTCATTCGTTTAAGAAGACTTGGTAAGGATGGGAAACCATTCAAGGTTTATAAAATGAGAACCATGCATCCCTTTTCTGAATATCTTCAGGGTTATATTTTTGATAAACACAGTCTGAAAGAAGGCGGTAAGTTTAACAAAGATTTCAGAGTAACTACCACTGGAAGTATTATGCGAAAATACTGGCTAGATGAATTACCCATGTTAATAAATCTCTTTAAAGGCGAAATGAAAATAGTGGGTGTTCGTCCATTAAGTGCTCATTTTTACAGTTTGTACAGCAAAGAACTGCAGCAAAAAAGGAATAAGTTTAAACCCGGGCTTCTGCCCCCGTTTTATGCCGACATGCCTAAAACACTGGAACAAATAGAACAATCGGAAATGAAATATTTAGTTGAATGCGAGAAGAAGGGTACCTTTATAACCGATTTCAAATATTTTTTCATGATTTTAAATAATATACTTATTAAGAAAGCACGTAGCGGATAGAAGTAAACGGTAAACTGTAAACTTTAAACAGTAGGCTGTAAGCAGTGAATAAATCAACTTATTCAATCAATCAACTTAATAAACTTATTCAACTAATTCAACTAATTCAACTAATCTCCAATTAACTAATTACTACATGGAAGAAGAAAAAATAACGGGTTTACCCGAAAACGCTTATCGTGAATTAAATGAAGGCGAAGAGTACAAACCCGTGATGCCTGCTGAAGGAAAATTCCCTGAAGTTACAGGATGGTCACTCGGAATGGGACTATTAATGGCAGTTATATTTTCGGCTGCTGCAGCTTATTCCGGCTTGAAAATCGGACAGGTTTTCGAAGCAGCCATACCAATATCCATCATTGCCGTTGGAGCTTCAGCTGCTATGCGTAAAAAAGGTTCGTTGGGACAAAATGTAATTATTCAATCCATTGGAGCATCATCGGGTGTCATTGTTGCCGGTGCTGTATTTACAATTCCCGGTCTTTATATTCTTCAGGCAAAATTTCCGGAAATTCAGGTTGATTTCTGGCAGATATTTTTCTCTTCATTGCTGGGAGGTTTTCTGGGCATTTTGTTTTTAATTCCCTTCCGTAAGTATTTTGTAAAAGATATGCACGGCAAGCTGCCTTTCCCCGAAGCAACTGCCACCACCGAGATTCTAATGACCGGTGAAAAAGGGGGAAGTCAGGCAAAATTGCTGATTGTAAGTGGACTTATTGGTGGCTTATTCGATTTTTGCTTTTCGGCTTTCCGACTTTGGAGTGAAGAAATAACCACACGCATTCTACCTGTTGGACAAATGATGGCCGATAAAGTAAAAATGGTGCTTAAATTCAATGTCAGTGCGCTCATTTTTAGCTTTGGTTACCTGGTGGGTCTTCGTTACGCTTTAATTATTACTGTTGGATCCTTGCTATCGTGGTTGGTACTAATTCCTCTGGTGAATGAGATTGGAGCAATTTCAGCTCATTTAGGCGGAGGAGTTAATCCTTTTGCAGCCATGTCAGCAGAACAACTTTTCAAACTGTATGTTCGCCCTATTGGAATTGGAGCTATTGCCATGGCCGGAATTATCGGCATTATCAAGTCTTCGGGCGTTATTGGCAGTGCTTTCAAATTAGCATTAGGTATTGGCGGAAAAACTCATTCCGAAGAAAAAGTGGAACGGACACAAAAAGACCTGAAAATGTCGTTTGTAATGCTTTTAATTTTCCTTACGCTGGTGGCCATTTTTGTTTTTCTGATTATCGGCGTTAAAATCACCTTGGTACAAGCAGTGGTAGCTTTAATTACCATTCTAATCATTTCGTTTCTGTTTACAACCGTTGCTGCCAATGCCATTGCCATTGTAGGCTCCAATCCTGTTTCAGGAATGACTTTAATGACCCTGATACTTTCTTCGGTTATTCTGGTTTCGGTTGGTTTGAAAGGCTGGCAGGGAATGGTGAGCGCCTTGATAATTGGCGGAATTGTGTGTACAGCTCTTTCGATGGCCGGAGGTTTTATCACTGATTTAAAAGTTGGTTACTGGCTTGGCACAACACCTGCCAAACAACAAACCTATAAATTTCTTGGAACACTTGTTTCGGCAGCAACTGTGGGCATTGTGATTTTTATTTTGAATCAGGCTTATGGTTTTGTGCAAACCCCACAACATCCCCAACCTATGACTGCTCCACAAGCCAATGCCATGGCGGCTATTATCGAACCATTGATGTCAGGTACAGGTGTGAGTTGGGTATTGTTAGGCGTTGGTGCAGTTATTTCTGTTTTGATTAATTGGTTAGGCATATCGCCTCTTGCTTTCGCACTGGGAATGTTTATTCCACTACCCTTGAATACTCCATTGGTAGTAGGAGGTTTATTAAATCACTGGTTCTCTAAAAGTACCAAAAACGAGAAACTCAATAATGCACGGGTACAACGTGGAATTCTTATTTCGTCCGGGTTTATTGCCGGAGCAGCCTTGTTTGGGGTAGTTGGAGCGTTTATTATTTTCTTTACAAACAACGGCGAAGCCATGAATCTGAATGTGTGGCAAAATCCGGAAGGGATAGGGGCTCAGATTGCTGCATTGGTTGCGTTTCTGGCCTTAATCGCTTACTTTGTGTGGGAATCGTTTAAAGCCAAAGAAGAAGATTGAAATAGTTTTTACTACAATAAAAGACTCCCGACAGAAATCTGTCGGGAGTCTTTTTGTTTTAATTAATTGGTTTTCAATTAATAATAGATTAGTAAGTTTTTAATTTCCCAGGTTGCCGAAGAGGCGGTGGTACAAGTGTATTTAAAAGCTAACTTTATTTTCTTACCGGCATAGGCATCCAGATTAATTTCACCAGAATTTACATAGGTCCATGTATTTCCGGCCGGATAAGTAGGGATTGATATTTGTGAAAAAGCCGTAAAATTAGTCTCATTGGTAGCAATCCAAAGAGTTTGTTCAGTTCGCATATTGCCTACCACTCCTTTGTTTATGGTATGATCGAATGACAAAGCGGCAGAAGTCAAGGTTGTGAGGTCTAACTCCGGTGAATATAGCCAGTCTTCATTGGCATTGTTCACGGTGGTATAACCGCTCATTTTAGCTCCAAATCCGCTGGCAAAAGACCAGGTTTGTGCTCCACTAACACTAGTTTGTGTAAAGAGTCCAAGACTTGATGCAAATGTTTCTGAAAAGAAGCTTGTTGTTGACGAATTTCCTGAAGTGCCATCAGCCAAAACATATTTGCTTACATTCGTTAGTCCTGCAATTCCTAAAGCAGAATTCAATGTTCCGTAAAGTCTGATTTTCTGACCAACGCGTGTATGATTATCTTTCAGATTAAGCAGATTACGTAAACTTCCGCGAGGTAATTGAATTGCCAATGCTTTGCTGGAAAATATATTACCGGTTGTATCAGCCATTAAAATATTAGTACGTTGACTACAAGAATCAGGTTTAAAGAAATAAGCATATTGTGTCATAAATGGCCATGCATAACCAACCACATATCCTTCAACCCATGCAATACCTCCCGATTGATAAGTTATTGCCTGACTTACTGTAAATGGATGTGTATCAATCCCACTGGCAAATCCATTGTAAATTTGGAAATTACGCACCTCCCAGTTTCCTGCAACTGAAGTTGAAGAAGTATATTTGAGGGCTATTCGGATTTTTTTTCCGGCATAGGTACTCAAATTAAGATTTCCTGAATTTACAAAGGTAAAACTGGTATTACTGAAATAATTCATTACATTTAATTGTGTCCAGTTAGCGGATACTACTGTGTCTGTCGTCGAAACCCAAACAGTTGCTTCAGCAGAGGGGGTTCCAAAATAACGACCTGCATGATCAAAGCTCAGATATGAGTTTGTCACGTTTGTCAAATCTATTGCCGGAGAAATTAACCAGTCTTCGTTGGCGTTATTAGAAGAAGTATAGCCCGATACTGCCATACAGGTGTATGCACTGCTATAAGTCCAAACCTGAGCACCACTAACGCTTTGTGCTTTAAAATCACCAATACCATAAGCAAACGAATTGGAATACATAACCTGAGCATCCACTGTAGCTTCGCCTTTTTCAACGGAGAAGTTTTTCATTTCCCAGGTTCCTGCCTTAGTGGCTGTGGAAATATATTTAAATGCGATACGGATTTTCTTTCCGGCATAAGCAGTCAGGCTTACCTGACCCGATGTATTAAAGACCCAACTTCCTGGATCTGAAAATGCTGAAGTTTTTAATTGAGTCCAGGTTACTGATTTAGGCAAACTGTCACTTTTATATCCTTCGGCAACCCATATTGTAGCTTCATTACTGACATCGGCAAAATAGCGGGCGCAATGTTCGAAAGTCAAATGAGATGCACCAACTGTTGTCAAATCAATTTCGGGTGAAATCAACCAATCTTCGTTAGCCACATTAACTGAATTAACATAGCCGGATATCATTACATATCCGTTTGAGTTTTCAGCCCAAACCTGATCGCCTGTAACACTTTTGCTAATAAAACCACCTAAGGATGAGGCAAAAGTTTCGGAATAAATCGTATTGTTTTGTATAGGTTTTATAATAGCAATTGATTCATCCAGGTTTGAACATGCAGATAGCGATATTCCTGAAATCAAAAGGATTAAACCATATATTTTTTTCTTTTTCATAAAGATTATTTTTGAAATTGATTTTACTTTTATTTGTTTATTTCGGTATGATAACTCTCAAAACCCTTACCCAAATCGCTTACTGAACGAATAGTCAACTGATAATAAATCTTAGTAGTAGATATTACCGCATCTTTATCGTTGTACCAACCTACAATAGAAGTAATGTTACCCCGATTGTTTGAACCCGGAAGTTTATAGGTGGCAAATTTGGCATACTCACTGGTTGCAATAAATATAGAACCAGTTCCGTCCTGAATTTCACGCGATTGTGGATAACCAATACCATTGGTTGACGGTGCAAAAATATAATCGGCATCTTTAATAATGGTTGACGGTACACCGTAGTCGGCCCCTTTTCCCGTAAAGAATGCATTTTTGATACAAACCAACTTATTTACAACTGTCATTCCTGCTGCTTTAATATCAGCAATAGTCATGGTATCAGCTTTAACAGCATTCGGATTTGGTAATCCATAAGCATGAATAGCTTTCGCTGCAATTGGAAATGGAATACGACCCGGTTCAATCCGATAAATATTGATTTTATGAAGTGTATCTACTTTAAATTTGTCAAGATTTATATAATGTGTTCCTACCTGAGCTGCCTGAGCATATCTACCAATATATAAACCATTTAACCGTATCGAAACTTTTTGACCGAGTGGATAAACTCCCGAAAGACTACCCGCATCAATCGAAATTTTAATGGCCATACCGCCCGGTTTAGTTTCCTGTATGGTAATGTACTTATAGATATTACCTTCTACATCCGACGAAGTAATCATTCCGTTAATAATGGCATCGGCACTATCTTTAGGAATCAGATCACAAGTGAAAAGACCGGCTTTTTTACCCAAGGTGTCGGTATATAGGTCATTTAATGTCATGTACTTTGCTTGAACCTGAGCAATAGTAGTGGTTGCAATCAGTGAATCGCCCATTAGTTTATCCGCGGAAATAGGACTAAATTCTGTTTGTGTACAACCCGTAAATAATACAAGTAGTATTATGATTCCGAATATATTTTGTTTTTTCATTTTTCTATACTTTTTAAAATTAGACAGCTGCCGGATTAAAATTTATATGACATGTTAAAGAATACATTTACACCCCAAGCATAATAATATTTGGATGGAAATTTATTCAGAGTGTTCATGTCAATAACTGTTCCATTGAGCGGAAGTCGGGATTGACTGTAGCCACCGGTTATCATTGATGTATTGTTCAGTATATTACTTGCTGAAAGGTTGAAATTCAACGAATTCCGATTTTTCAAATAGATTACCTTTCCTACCGAAAGATCTACTAAATATCCACCTTTCAATCTTTCCTGAGTACCCAGGGCATTCATAATAGCATCGTTGGTATATAAAGCCATGTTCGATTTTGTAAGTCGTAGTGGCGAAACATCGAGGTAATTCTGATCGAAATAATTCACTGTAATATCGGCAAACCACATTTTAGGGTGGAAATAGCTCAGTTTAATACTTCCGACTGCTTGCGGTCCGGTACTCAGTTTGATATTTTTGATTTTTACCGAATCCCATTGATCTGCTTTTGCACCATTCTCGAAACTCAACACGCCATTTGCATTATTGGTATAATGATAGTCGGCAATAGTTCCGGCAAATGAAACAGTGAAGCTTGTATTAATTTTGTAGGCTAGACCAATTTCAACACCCTGATAAATTTTATTTACTTTGGTAAGTACATGGTTTACGAAAGTCTGATTAATATCATCATAATAACCATTCAGTTCAACTCCATCAAGAGAATGAGTGCGGAAACCGCTTATACGACCACGAATGTTCGGGAATGAAAAACTATAGTTCAAATCGTATGACAACACTTTTTCACTTTCCATTGGAACAGCAGTATCTTTAATGCGTTGTGAAATGTAGGCATTATCTACCCCTGGCGCACGTGTTTCGGCCAATACATTAACCGACAAGCGGTTGCGACCGTCAATTTTGTAAGTTGCACCGGCTTTCAACGAAGGATCGGTTGAGAACCATGTTTTTCCTTGTCCAAGCGATATCACACCCAATGCTTCTGCACGTCCATTTTTCATATAACCGAAGCGGGAAAATTGAGAATAAGTAAGTTGTCCGGCATAATAAAGGTCATATTGTGGTGTTACCCATTCATTCTGAATAAACGCGGCAGCATGCAAAATATTTATATCATAATTATATCCGAAAATATCATTTACTTTAATCACTTTATTGGGATTATTCAAATCATTTTGAATTACATTCGGATTATCCGGAAAATCACGTTCAGCAAACTGATCAATATCAATCCATTGATTAGCACCCATTAGGTCATCCATGGTTTTGTAGTGTTTGGCCTTCGAAACTTTTCCTTCAACACCCGCAGTCAGTTTCAATTGACGGTTAATTTGATTTACATAAGTTGAATTCAAAGTGGTTTCTATCAAATCGTTATGTCGGCGTTCCAAGGTGTATCTTGCACTACTGGCAGGAGCCTCAGCATTATTTCTAAAGTTAGCCTGATACATCTTGAACCAATCAACCTGATTTGTAGCAGGGTCAGTAACCCAAAGTTCAGCTAAACCTTGTTCAGATTCCAAATCGGTTGATGCACTGGGCAAATACCGATAATAAACTGGATTTAAATCAGGAGCACCATAAAAGTTAATGGCAGAATTGCTATACATACTGTAATGGTAAGCCAATCCGGTTCGTAATCGTTCTTTTTCATTTATTTTAAAGTCATGCGACAAAATAGCAGTCGGATCAAAGCTTTTCACTACACGAGAATTTCGTACTACTCCATCCTGATATCCCCAATAAGGATTATAATAAATTGATTTAAGATTAATGATTTCCTGTGTTACAGCAGCTTGTTGTGCACGTTGTGTAGGAGCACCGAAAGTTACCAGCGAAATACTGTGTTGTTTGTTTATCACTTTTTCGGCTGAAAGGAAATAACCTGCTGAATTATAGAATGTTCCATCTACAATTCCTTTGTCAGCCCAGCGAACCACTGCTGAACCTGTAAAAGCCCAACCATTGGTCATTAGCCCGGTGGAATAAGTGTATGATCCTCTGAGTTTGTAAGCGCGATTTGTATAAGCTATACTGGCTTTAGAACCTGATGCGTAGCTCGATGCTTTTGTATTGATATTGGTTGCACCTCCTAAATTTCCAAAACTGAAGGAATTAGCTTCCAGTCCATTCACTTCATCCTGATTACGCATAGCATCATTTAATCCTCCAAGAGCTGAGTAATTAAAATCGCCACGTTCCAAACCGTTAAAGTGAACACCATTAATATAGGTTGACTCAAAATCGTTATCGTAACCGCGTGTTCTGAAACGCATGGGAGAAAAAGAAAAACTGGCCTGAGAGTTATAAATATCACCTTTCGACGATAAATTAGCCGAAACATTCTGAGAAGAACGGCTTTCGTCGCTACTCAATTCATTTTCACTTAGTTGAAGTACAGTTTCCTGTTTGACTTCATCCTGTACATCGGCTTTAAGTTCGATAATTCCAAAATCGTTCACGAGTCCGGCTTTCAGTTTCACTAATTTAATCTGACTGAAATAACCTTCACGATACAGACTTAATTCTTCGTCACCAGCTTGCAGATAACTGAGTGTGAATTCACCATTGGCATTGGTTTGTGTGGAAATGTTTTGTTGTAATAAGGTGACAGTTACTCCTGGTAGCGGACTTCCTGAACCGGCAGCTTTTATCACTCCTTTGGCTTTAGTTTGAGCCATAAGTGTAAAAGTTGTCAGTAACGATACTAAAAGTATCAACGATAGTTTTCTCATACGATTGATTCTAAATTGTTTATGAAATTCAATTCTTAAATTATTATTAATATTCCCCTTCATTTTGGGCGAAAAGGCACGCAATTTACTATTTTTTTTCTATATATCACATAATTATACATGAAAATATTAATCTTTCACAACCACAAACGACCTACAAAAAAGGAGTTTTAATCAATAATGCAACGACTCATTGAGCTAGATTTTGATAATCAAAGGTTTATAAATTATCGAACATTTAATTTTTTAGCATTTAACTATTTCAAACTGTTTACAAATTATTCTTACTGAATTCTATATGATATTATGAGGTTCATTTTTTTGTTTCACTTTTTTTTCTCACTTTTGTTGTCTATAAATATATATTTTCATTTAAAGAACAAAAAATCAACATGCGAAAATTCAATTTCCCCCCCGTATATAGTAGTATCTCTACTTATATTCACTTATGGAACTTCTTTTGCACAAGTTTCACAACCCAACTCCGATAAAGTAAAGGTTCAGATTGCCTGTGCTGCATTTTATAATCAGGAAAACTTTTTCGATACCATTCATCAAGCCAATGTGAATGATTATGAATACACTCCAACTGGTCCAATGAAGTGGAATACCCAGAAATACAAGGCCAAACTGGAGCACATGTCATACTCTATTTCAAAAATAGGGTTGGATTATTGTACGGGGGGAGTGTCCTTAATTGGTCTTTCGGAAATAGAAAACCGAAGTGTATTGGAAGATATTATTAAACAACCGGCACTGGCAAAACGACAACTGCAAATAGTTCATTATGATGGTATTGACCGTCGTGGTGTGGATGTGGCTTTACTTTACAATCCAAGGCAATTTACAGTAAGTAACAGTAAATCCTATCGCCTTTATATGCCTAACGATACAGCTTTTCGTACCCGCGACCAATTGATGGTAAGCGGCTACCTGCTGGGTGAGAAAGTTCATATTATTGTGAATCACTGGCCATCGCGTTTGGGAGGTGAAGAGGCTTCACGTCACAAACGAAATGCAGCAGCCGGACTGACACGTTCTATCGTAGATTCATTGTTTAAAGTTGACCCCAAAGCTAAAATTATCGTTATGGGTGACCTGAACGATGATCCATTCAACGAAAGTTGCGCCAAGGTGTTGGGAGCTAAAAAAGAAATCAACGAAGTGAAAGAAAAAGAACTTTATAATACTTTGTGGAAAACGCTTGACATGGGCGTTGGTTCGCTAGCTTACAACGATCAGTGGAATCTGTTCGACCAAATTATCATTTCCACCGAATTAACTCATTCCGACCGTAGCAAACTCAAATTCTGGAAAGCTGAAGTATTCAACCGGAGTTTCCTTACTCAGCAAGAAGGCCGCTATAAAGGCACTCCCATCCGTACCCATTCCGGTGGAGTGTGGACTAACGGTTATAGCGACCACTACCCTACTATGATTTATTTGGTGAAAGAAGCGAAGTAAAAAATTTGTTGACAATTAAACTCAGATGCTTTGAAACTTAAATATCCAAAAGGAAGATGCTGATTTTCGATTAATTAAAAAAGGACTTTCTGGAAAACCAGAAAGTCCTTTTTTTGTAGCGGGAACGAGAGTTGAACTCGTGACCTCCGGGTTATGAATCCGACGCTCTAACCAACTGAGCTATCCCGCCATTTTTGTAAAGCGAGTGCAAAGATAGCTATTTCGGCTTACCTGACAAATTTTTCAAGCTAAATATTCTGTTTTCGAAGGTATCAATCAGTTAATTAGTTGAAAATTAGCCTACTTAATGCTTACTGCTTACTAAATAGAGGTTTCATTCCCAGATTCCACATCACAAACGACCATATATCAGTTTGAGCATCAATCGCTTTTCCTATTGGTTTTCCTGCACCATGTCCGGCTTTTGAGTCGATACGAATCAATGTTGGCTTTATACCTCCATTATTTTCTTGTAGGGTGGCGGCAAATTTAAAGGAATGTGCAGGAACTACCCGATCGTCGTGATCGCCTGTCATTACGAGTGTAGCAGGATATTTTACACCCGATTTTATAGTATGAAGCGGTGAATATCCTTTCAGATACTCGAACATCTCTTTGCTTTCTCCACTATTTCCATAATCGCTTGTCCACGACCAACCAATTGTGAATAAATGATAGCGTAACATATCCAGCACGCCTACTTCTGGAACAGCAACAGCAAATAATTCAGGCCGTTGAGTCATACACGCTCCAACCAATAAACCACCATTAGAACCACCATCAATAGCCAATTTTGAAGAATTGCTATATCCCTTAACAATCAGGTATTCTGCTGCTGCAATAAAATCATCGAATACATTTTGTTTTTTCATTTTAGTACCGGCCAAATGCCAGGCTTCACCGTATTCGCCACCACCCCGAATATTGGCCACGCAATAAATACCGCCATTTTCAAGAAAGGGAATAC
This sequence comes from Paludibacter sp., assembly GCA_037144275.1. Lineage (GTDB taxonomy): Bacteria > Bacteroidota > Bacteroidia > Bacteroidales > Paludibacteraceae > Paludibacter. Next base: position 11,464 of record JBAWXD010000094.1, read on the forward strand.
GGGCAACACTGAAAGTAGGATTCAGGCTGATATTGAAACCACCATAACCGTAAAGCATCAACGGATTTTTTCCATCTTTCTTCAAACCTTTTTTGTAAATGATGGACATGGGCACTTTTGTTCCGTCCTTACTGCTATAGAAAACCTGTTCCGATACATAATCTGCCGGATTAAACGATACTTCAGCTTTTCTAAAAACTTCCGACTTATTTTTAGTTGCATCAAAGCGATAGATAGTGGGTGGAAAAGTGTAAGACGTAAAACTGTAAAAAGCTTCGATATCATCATTATCACCGGTAAAACCGCTCAATGAGCCCACTGTCGGCAGCTTAAGTTCATACAGTTTTTTGCCGGTTAAATCAAACCCATAAGCGTGATTGCTGGCATCTTTCATGTATTCGGTCAGAATTTTTCCACCAATAATGCTGACACGCTCCAATACATTCGCCGTTTCGGGAATAATCTCTTTCCAGTTTTCACGCGCAGGTGTATTTGCATCAACTTCGAGCAAACGACTTTTCGGCGCCTTCCAGTTAGTTAAAACATACAATTTGCCGTTCACGTGGTCAACAACTAAATAGTCGTTTTCAAATCCGGGTGCCAGTTCGACGAATTCCGATGCAGGCTTATTCAAATTCTTCATCAATAATCCATTTCCGGTAGTGGTTTCAGTTATTGTAATAAACAGAAATTGTTCATCATCCGTCAGGCTGGCATAACATTCCCGTAAGGGATGTTGTTTATCTTCGTAAATCAGTTTATCCTGATTTTGCTCCTGTCCCACCGTGTGAAAATAAACCTTTTCGTATTCATTTTTATTTGAATATTCTTTACCCGCAACAGGTGCATCGTACGCACTGTAATAGAAACCATTTCCCTGCCAGGAGATTACCGACGATTTCGACCAGTTGATATGGTCGGCTAATAACTTTTTTGAAGCAACATCCATTACAAAAATCTCATTCCAGTCCGATCCACTTCGGGCTATGGAATATCCCATATATTTTCCGTCTTTAGAAAAGGCAAAGTGCGATAGTGCAACTGTTCCATCAGTAGAAAGTGTATTCGGATCAAGCATAAGTTCAGGTTCGGCAGTCAACGTTTTCAAACAATAAAGTACACTTTGGTTTTGCAACCCATTATTTTTAAGAAAATAATACTGACCATTTTTTTTAATCGGCGAACCATATTTCGGGTAATTCGTCAACAAAGTTAATCGTTTTTTCAACTCATTACGGAAAGGAATTTGAGCAAGATAGTCATTGGTCACCTTGTTTTGAGCTTTCACCCAGGCCGAAGTAGCTTTGGAAGTATCATTCTCCAACCAGCGATAAGGTTCAACTATATCTACGCCAAAATACGTGTCAATGACATTTTCTTTGTCTGTTTTGGGGTATACAATTTGAGAGTTACAAAAATTGGAAAGTAAAATCATACTTAGAATAACTGAAAAAAGGCGTTTCATAAAAATGTATTTATTTTGAGTTCTGTAATCCGAGTTCTTTTGCCATTTGCATCATATAAGCTTTTGCAGCCTCATATTCATTGGGTATTATACCGTCCAAAATAGCGTCTTTAATCCGCATTTTGATATCCCCAACTATTGCAGATGCCGGCAAATTAAAAATCTCCATTATTTCCTGCCCGCTAATCGGTGGTTGAAAATTTCGGACACGGTCTTTTTCTTCAATTTCCTTCAATTTCTGACGGACCAACTGGAAATTGGAACGGAATTTCTTTACTTTTTCGGGGTTTTTCGACGTAATGTCGGATTCACACAATTGCATCAAATCATCTATGTCATCTCCAGCTTCAAAAAGCAAGCGTCTTATGGCAGAATCGGTTATTTCTTCTTCACTCAGCGCAATGGGACGCATATGAAGCGTTACCATTTTCTGAACGTACTTCATTTTCTCGTTGGTAGGTAATTTTAATCTCCGGAAAATTTCCGGAATCATTTTTTCACCAATGAAATTATGATTGTAGAACGTCCAACCCAAGCGTGTATCAAACTTTTTAGTCCGTGGCTTACCGA
>JBAWXD010000095.1:0-13271 GCA_037144275.1 Paludibacter sp.
GCTGTCCGTGGGTGGGGCGATATTTTCCGGTAAGGCTAAAGGTAATGCCAGAACCGCTTTTGCGTCACTAAAAAAACGTCCATGGGATGTAGTAAATATTCCTTTACGTTCAGGAATTTCAGTGGGATTATTTTTAATTTCCCTCGAATTGGTAATGATGATTATTATTTTACTTTTTGTACCTCGTAATATTGTTGGATATTGCTTTTTAGGTTTTGCAATTGGCGAATCACTTGGTGCATCTGTACTTCGTATTGCTGGTGGTATTTTCACCAAAATTGCAGATATCGGTTCTGACTTAATGAAAATTGTATTTAAAGTAAAAGAAGATGATCCCCGTAACCCCGGAGTTATCGCCGATTGTACCGGTGACAATGCAGGTGACAGCGTAGGTCCGACTGCTGATGCATTCGAAACGTATGGTGTAACAGGTGTTGCTCTTATTTCCTTTATTTCGTTAGCTGTAAAAGAAGTTGACTTGCAGGCAAAATTAATTGTATGGATTTTTGGAATGCGTTTCTTAATGGATATCTTCTCTGGTATTTCTTATTTTGTAAACAATTATATTTCAGAAAAACAATACGGTAAATCATTGGATTTTGACTTTGAAAAACCATTAACCCGTTTGATCTGGATTGCTGCAACATCTTGTATTGCTATCAGTTTTGGAATGAGTTATGCGCTTATTGGTGATATCACTGTAGGTGGTGTTATGGTGACCGGTTTATGGTGGAAATTAGCAGGAATCATAAGTTTAGGTACCTTAGCTGCCGTTCTTATTCCTGAATTTACAAAGAAATTTACCAGTTCAAAATCTGATCACGTACATGAAATAGTTACAGCCTCGCGTGAAGGCGGACCTTCATTGACTATTCTATCAGGTATTGTGGCAGGTAATTTTGCTGCATATTGGATGGGACTTCTTATGGTAGCCTTGATGGCTGGGGGTTATTTTATCAGCCAGAACTTAGGCTTGAGCGATGCTGCCATGGGATATCAAAGCATTTTTGCATTTGGTTTAGTTGCTTTTGGTTTTTTATGTATGGGTCCAGTTACTATTGCAGTTGATAGTTATGGTCCGGTAACTGATAATGCTCAATCAGTATTTGAGTTAGCACAAATTGAACACATCCCGGGTATTAAAGAAGAAATTGAAAGAGATTTTGGTTTTACACCTGATTTTGAAACCGGCAAACATTATTTAGAGGCAAATGACTCGGCAGGTAATACTTTTAAAGCTACTGCTAAACCGGTATTAATTGGTACAGCCGTTGCCGGAGCAACAACCATGATTTTCTCCATTATTCTTTTGTTGAAAAGCGTTGGTATGTTAAGTCTTGAGTTGACTCAGGCTCCTATCTTATTAGGTCTTATAACCGGTGGTGCTATGGTATTCTGGTTCTCAGGTGCTTCAATTCAAGCTGTTACCACAGGAGCTTATCGTGCAGTTGAATATATTAAAAGTCACATGAAATTAGACAAAACTCAAGCTGACGAAAAAGATTCTATCGAAGTAGTAAGAATATGTACACAATATGCTCAAAATGGTATGTGGAATATCTTCATTACCCTTATGACTGCTACCCTGGCATTTGCCTTGTTTGACCCTAACTTCTTTGTGGCTTATCTGATTTCTATTGCTATTTTTGGTTTGTTCCAGGCTCTTTATATGGCTAATGCAGGTGGTGCATGGGATAATGCTAAAAAATTAGTGGAAGTTGACCTGAAAGAAAAAAATACTCCACTTCATGATGCTTCGATTATTGGCGATACAGTTGGTGATCCATTTAAAGACACAACTTCTGTAGCATTGAATCCAATCATCAAATTCTCAACCTTGTTTGGTTTATTGGCTGTAGAAATTGCTGTAAATATGTCGAGCGTTGGTGCTGATGGTGTAAAACATTATACCCCTGCTCACTTTATTATTGGAGGTATTTTATTAATTATCTCTATGTTCTTTGCCTGGCGTTCGTTCTACAAAATGAGAATTCCACTTGTATAGTTTTATGAAAGCAAAAAATAAATAGATAATTTATTCATCTAATTAAAATACCCGATAAGTAGATTACATACGGCTTATCGGGTATTTCTTTTGAGTAAGCCCTTCGCCTTTTCAAAGATTTTGTTACCTTTGTCTATCAAAATTTAAAGCAAAAATTATTTTATAAATCATTCATAATAAATCAATTAAAAAAACATGCACAACTGGTTCGAATGTAAGATTAAATACGAAAAGACAGCCGAAGAAGGCAAGATAGTAAAAGTAAACGAATCGTATCTGGTGGATGCCCTGACTTTTTCTGAAGCAGAAGAGCGTATCAACAAAGAAATGGAACCGTTTATCAGTGGGGAATTTTCTGTATCAACAATTCGGAAAGCGCGCATTAATGAGATGTTTTTCAATGAGAACGGGGATAAATGGTATCGCTGCAAAGTGTTTTTCATCTCGATAGATGAAGAGAAAGGCATTGAGAAAAAGGTTGCCACCACCATGATGGTTCAGGCAAACGATATAAAAGAAGCCTGGGACGGTTTGCACGAAGGTATGAAAGGTTCTATGGCCGATTATACCGTGGCTGCTATTAGCGAAACAACGATTATGGACGTATATAAATATGAAGCAGTCTAATTCGCTTCGCTTATGATATTTGCCTTCGGCGACATTAACTCACGGCATTCGTGATAGTTGCCTTCGGCTTAATTAAACGTGAGTGCAGCGAACAAATATCTATCAATAACGCGAACGAAATGAGCAAATATCGTGAGCGCAGCGAGTAAATAACTTAATACAATGTCGATTTCAGAAAACATCCAATCCCTTCGTCAGCACATTCCTTCGCATGTGCAGTTGGTTTGTGTGTCGAAGTTTAATCCTAATGAAGCAATCTTAGAAGCCTATGAAAAAGGTGAACGGATTTTTGGTGAAAGTAAAGTTCAGGAATTATGTGGCAAATATGAAACCTTACCAAAAGATATTAACTGGCATTTCATTGGTCATCTTCAAACTAATAAAATTAAGTATTTAGTTCCTTTTGTTTCGCTGATACATGGAGTTGACTCGTTTAATCTGTTGGCTGAGATTGATAAACAGGCTGCGAAAGCGGGTAGGAGAGTGAACTGTCTGTTGCAAATACATATTGCACGCGAAGAAACGAAGTTTGGTTTTTCTCCCCTTGAATTGCTCGAAATGCTGGAAGCAGGAGCATGGAAACAGCTTCAAAATGTTCAAATCTGCGGTTTAATGGGCATGGCTACTTATACTGATAACCGTATTCAGATTCAGACAGAGTTTCGGAGACTGAAAACACTATTTGTTCAGGTGAAGACTGCTTATTTTGCTTCCGAACCTTCATTCTGTGAGCTTTCGATGGGTATGTCCGACGATTACCGCCTTGCCATTGACGAAGGAAGTACGCTGGTAAGGATAGGTAGTTCAATTTTTGGACATAGAGATTACTAATTAATCCAACAAAAGAGCTCTTTTTACGTTTAAAGTAAAACAATTCAATTCATTTCAATGGTTCAACTCCTTTTTATTAGTATCCTTGTCATTCTTACTACCGACTTTATACTGGAACGCTATCTGGCATTCCTCAATATCAAAGAATCGGGCAAAGAACTTCCGGCCTTGCTTCGTGATATCTACGATCCGGAAAAATACAGCAAACAACAGGAGTATTTCCGCACCAATTCACGCTTTGGTATGCTTACCAGCTCATTCAGCTTCCTGGTTACGCTCATACTATTTGCTATTGGTGGTTTTGCCTGGGTGGATGGACTGGTTCAGCAACTGGTAGTCAGTCCCATCTGGACTCCGATACTGTTCTTTGGCGTATTGTTTATTGCCAACGACCTGATATCTATTCCTTTTGAATGGTACGACACTTTTGTGATTGAAGAACGCTTCGGTTTCAACAAAATTACGCCTAAACTATTCGTTTTGGATAAACTGAAAGGGTATGGTATGACTATCGTGATGGGTGGAGGAATATTATTTGTGGTCATATGGATTTACACGCTTACACCTACTTACTTTTGGTTACTGGCCTGGGCGGTGGTGACCGGTTTCAGCCTATTTATGACTATGTTTTATTCGCAGATCATTGTTCCGCTGTTTAATAAACAGACGCCGCTGGGTGAAGGAGAATTGCGCACCGAAATAGAAAAATTTGCCACTAAAACCAATTTCAATTTGGATAATATTTTTGTGATTGATGGATCGAAACGTTCAACGAAAGCCAATGCATACTTCAGTGGGCTGGGAGCAAAGAAGCGTATTGTGCTTTATGACACCCTATTGGATACGATGACTACCGATGAGATTGTTTCTGTGCTGGCACACGAAGTAGGGCATTATAAACACAAGCATACACTTATTAATTTCCTGATTTCGATGCCAACGACCCTGATTTTATTCTTCCTTTTCGGACTGATTCTGCAAAGCGATGCGCTGGCACAGGCATTGGGAGGCACTAAAGCATCGTTTCATTTAAATGCATTGGCATTTAGTATATTATATTCTCCTATTTCTCTTGTTCTGGATATTGCAAGCAATATTCTTTCGCGAAGATTCGAATATCAGGCTGACGAATATGCCAATTCGCACGACTATGGTTCACAGTTGGTTTCCGGTTTGAAGAAATTATCGGCTACCTCGCTCAGTAACCTTATGCCACACCCGTTGACTGTGTTTTTTCATTACTCACATCCAACTTTGTTTCAGAGAATCAGTAAAATAACAACACCCTAAATCCCCCAAAGGGGGGACTTTCGGAGCAATATACATTGTTTTACAAAAAATCAAACTATAACTTTCCCCCTTTGGGGGAATTGAAGGGGGGCTTAGATATGTTATTAGGAATCATGGGTGCCATGCCCGAAGAGATGGACAAAATTATTGCTGCTATCGAACACAAGGAAATTGTAGAACGTGGTAGTCGCTTGTATTATCGGGGTAAGTTGTATGGTCAGGACGTTGTGGCTGTGTTTTCGCGCTGGGGAAAAGTAGCTGCTGCTACTACGGCTACGAATATGATCCTCGAATTCAATGTCGATCGTATTGTATTTACAGGTGTGGCCGGTGCTATTTCGCCCGAATTGAATGTAGGTGACATTGTTATTGGTCAGCGACTGTTTCAGCACGATATGGACGCTCGTCCCTTGATGCGTCGTTTCGAAATACCGCTTACAGGCAAAACATCGTACGAAACTCCTCAGCAAAACGTAGATACGATGGCTGAAGCAGTGCATAAGTTTCTGAAAAACAACAAAAAATTCCGCAAAGAACTGGCAGATTACAATATAATCAATGTGAAAATGCTTACGGGTGATATTGCCAGTGGCGATTTGTTTATTTCGAGCAAGGAAATGAAACATATTCTGAGTAAAAACCTGCCTTCGGTGGTTTGTGCCGAGATGGAAGGGGCTGCAGTAGCTCAGGTGTGCGACGATTACGGTGTTCCATTGATTGTGGTGCGGGTTATTTCTGATGCAGCCGACGAAGAAGCCCATATTTCGGCTATTGGCTTTGTCAATCAGCATGCCGGGGATTATTCATTATCGATACTGAAGGAATATATTACTTTAATTTATAGTTTATAATTTATTGTTTATAGCGGGCCCCAAAATCCCCCTAAAGAGGGACTTTTGGAAAGTGAAACCATTGGATTTAATAAAAAATAGAACCAACAAAAGATAATTGCGTTTATTTGCATAAATAAAAACACCTTGTTACTTAGGAGTTCATATAAAAGATCCCTGATTCGTGCGCTCCGAATCAGGGATCTTTAATTGACGACACATTTGATACAAATAAGTTAAAATTTGATGGTTTTCAGATTATATACCGTATTTGTGCTTTTCTGACTGGCAGTAACTAAATAAATACCCTTATTTAAGCCTTCTCCGGAAATTTTACTGCAATTTGTAGATTGAAAAATGGTTTTTGCATTCAAATCAATCATTTTTATGTTGCTGGCTTCCTCATTAAATTCGAATGAGTTTGAGACCTTGTTCCATTTGATAGAAAGATCAGGATTTTGGGTCTTTTCGACAGCAGTTTGAAGATTAAATGCATTGAGGGCAAGTGTCGGTTTTCCATCGCTTCCCCAGGCGCTAAGGGCATAGCCACTCCAACTGCGTGCACCTTCCGGTTCCCAATACAGCACTCCCAATCCGTTGTTGTTTGGAACGGCATTTACTTTGTTTTGAACAGCTAATAACATGTCGTAGGTATTTTGTGCCTGTGTATCAACTCCACCTACTTCAACTACCATGACTTGTTTTCCATAACGTGTAACCATGTCGAGTAAATTATTTCCAAGGGCATTGATTGAAAGGGAATAATCCGGACTGCCGCTAATCCAGTAGGGGTAATAGGATAAACCGATTACATCATATTTGGCTCCGTTTGCTTTGGCGTTATCAAACCACCAACGGAAACGTGCATTGTCATGTCCTCCATCAATATGAAGAATTACTTTGGAGGTCGATGAAACAGCTTTAATTGCATCATAACCCTTATTCATTAACTGGATAAGTTGTGTCCAGCTCGAAGCATTGCTTCCTTCGGGATAAACCATACCACCCGATGTTTCATTGCCCACCTGAACCCACTCGGGACTTACTCCGGCTGTTTTTAAAGCGGTCATCACATCGAAAGTATAATTGTATAAGTCATTAAGCAGGGTAGGGAAGTCGTGACCAACCCAGGCAGCCGGTTTGGCCTGATGTCCGGGATCGGCCCAGGTATCACTGTAATGAAAATCAATCATAATACGCATTCCCCAGGTCTGAGCTCGTACCGCCATGGCTACTGTTTCGTCTTTACTGCAATGTCCGTTGGTTTTATCGGCCGATGGATTTACAAAAGTGCGTAACCGAATGCTATTGAAACCATGATCTTTGAGAATTTTGAAACAATCTTCCTGAACGCCTGAATCGTTGTAAAATTTATATCCGGTAGCTTTCATCTTAGGCAACCAATTGAGGTCTCCTCCTTTTGCAAAAGCTGGCTGAGCATTTGTAAATGCAACAAAAGGCAGTAGAAAAATGACTGTAAGTAAAAGCTTATGTATATTCATAATAACTTGATTTTTCTGTTCAAAGATAATGAAATAATACAAAGAAGTATCACATTACATTTCCAAATTAAGTTTCATGGAAAATATTCTTGGTCGGGGATAAAAACCATAATCCATACCACTCAATATCTCTGGATCAACTCCTTTATATCTGCTTATTGTAAATACATTTTGAACCGTTGCGCTCACTTTCAAATTTACCCCTTTGCTTATTTTCCCAAAATAATAGCCCACATTGAAGTAATCCATTTTTACGAAGGAAGCATCTTCAATATAGTAATTCGAATATTGTTGTTTGCTATTAAATCTAGTATTTAGATAATCTGTTGAAATATTGTTCAAATATAATGTGCTTAAATTTCCATAAAAGGCATTGGTAGCATTATAAACATAATTGCCGTTACTTCCTCTGAAACTACAGCCCAAATCCCACTTTCCGAAGCTTAGGATTGTGTTGAATCCAAAAATCCAATCTGGAATTGCTGAATGATATACTATTTTATCATTACTATCAATCTGTCCATCATAATTGATATCATAATAACTGCCCTCAATTGCTTTTCCATTTGTATCATACTTTTGTTTAAAGGCGTAAAATATATTGGGTGCATAACCATCACTCATGCTTAATATATAGGTGTTATTTACCCCATTTGTAAATAAAATATGGTTAGAATATCCAGATAAAACTGAGTTCTGGTAAGCGGCATTGAAACTTATTGACCAACAAAGCTTATCAGTTTTAATTGGAATTGCATTTAATGTGAATTCAAAACCTTTCTTGTTTATATTCCCTGAATTAGTATATGCAGCAACAATACCAGTGGTATTTGATGGATTTACATAATTAGTTAGATTGCTGGTATTTCGAATGAAGAAATCTATTTCTCCATTTAATCTATTAGTAAATAGACCATAGTTAACTACTAAATCATTTGTTTCAGTTGATTCAAAAGTCAAATTTGTTGGTATAAACATAGTTGTGTTTACAAACTCTTGTGTCTTTGCTGCTATTCCATAGCTTAATTTTACTCTTAAATCATTAATTAAGTCATTTCCTTTCAAGAATCCATTAGAAAGATTGTAGGTTAAACTGGCTGAAGGAAAATTTCCAGAATATGTGTGGGCATAATGTGAAATTTCATCGTGTTTCAATCCGAGAGTTAGAATATAAGCATTCGAATAGGTGTAAGATGCAAAACCATCAGTTGAATTTATAAAATCTTGATTTTTGATTGAACTGTTATAATAAATATACTTTTCAGTGTCAGATAATTTATAAATCTGTGATTGATAAGCTAAGGATGCAATTAAATGATGCGATTCATTAAAGGTTTTATCGTATTTTAATCCCAGATCGAATGTCTCGTAATATTTCAAATTGTCATGATATCCATTTAGACCTGCAGGATAATAATAAGCATCAGCATTATCCGCATTCCAGTTTGTATGGAAATTTAATGAATTTATTGCGTACATAAACTTGAGTTGAAGTTCAGGCAAAAAATGTAACTTATAATTTAAATCAAAAATAGCATTGAGAGAATTATATTGAGTATTGAAGTTTTCCTGATTTAAAATAGCTACGGGATTATAGGGTGCATCGCTGCTAACCTGATTGCCTATGAGCGACTGCCAATATCCTCCGTATTTACTTATCAAAATTGGATCATTTGATTTAATGGGTTCAGTCGGGTTCATTAAAGTAGCATAAATAATTGATTGGGAGTTTGGAAAACGCTCATAATTTGAAGAAGCACTCAGGTTTAAGTTTAATTTTAAATGATCATTAAAAAGCGAAGGACTGATTAGCAAATTACCCGAAAACATGTCTACTCTTTCTGTTTTAATCGTTCCATCCTGTTTTAAATATCCCACTGCAGCTCTGATAGGTATGTTCTTCATCAGACTGCCTGTAAGACTTAATTGATTGTTCGTTGTAAATCCGTTTTGACGTGTGGCATCATACCAATTAGTAGAATTAGGTCCGATTTCAGCATTGTTTAATTGTGTCACCAGATTCCTGTATTGGTCAGGACTGAGCATACTGGTTCCTTTACCCGGTGTTTCTATACAATTAGTAGTCGAAAAATTAAATGTCAGTTTGCCAGGTTTAGCTTTTTTAGTAGTTAATTCTATTACTCCATTAGCTCCTTGCATGCCGTAACGAGCAATATCGGCAGCATCTTTCAATACATTCACTGTTTGAATATTGTCAGGATTAAACTGGTTTATCAAATCATCCCATTTTATCCCATACGACAATGGTATTCCATCCAATACTATCAATGGTTGTGAGGTTCCTACAACTGAATTAATACCACGAATTAAAATTGAACTCCCGTTAAAAGGTTCCCCATCATTCGTCATAATTTGAACTCCGGCTATTTTTCCAACTATCAGTTGATCAAAAGTAGTGATCAGACCTGGATTTTTTTGCGGAGAAACATCATATCCACCTAAAAAGGACTTAACAGATCTTTCTTTAAACCTTAGTTTGGTTGAATCAACTTGAATGATTTTATTATTCTTATGAATATCAGCAGCAATCAGCATATTGGAACTAAGTAACAATAAACAAAATAAAAGGTAGGGACGGTTGCTTTTTTGTCTGAATATTAACTTCATTATTTTTTTTTTCAACTTTTAAGTATACAAGCTCAAAGATAGAAAAATAAATTTAACTCTATCTCATTTTGAATGAATTTTTCAATTTCACTTTCCAAACTTTTTCCGTACATTTGTGACTTTAAACTTTTAAACATAATAAACTAGCGATTATGGCTGTTATCAAAGCTTTTAAGGGCATTCGTCCTCCTCAAAATATGGTAGAAAAAGTGGCTTCACGCCCCTATGATGTATTGAATTCAGAAGAAGCCCGCATCGAAGCGGCAGGAAATCCGATGTCATTATATCATATCATCAAACCTGAAATAGATTTTGAACCGGGGACTGATGAACACGAAGAAAAGGTGTATAATAAAGCTGCTGAAAATTTTGCTAAATTCCGTCATGAAGGCTGGTTACTGCAGGATGAGCTTGAAAAATACTATGTTTATGCTCAAACCATGAATGGCAAAACACAATATGGATTGGTGGTTTGTGCCAATGTGGATGATTATTTGAATGAGAATATCAAAAAGCATGAATTGACGCGCCGCGATAAGGAAGAAGACCGTATGAAACACGTTCGGGTAAACAATGCCAATATAGAACCGGTATTTTTTGCTTATCCACATAACGACGAATTAGATGCAATTGTGGCTGAAGTAATAAAAGGCAAAGCTGAATATAATTTCGTTGCTCCGGGTGATGGCTTTGGGCATCATTTCTGGATTATTGATGATAAAGCTAAAATAACCAGAATCACAGAAATATTTGCAGGAATACCTTCCTTATATATTGCTGACGGACATCATCGTAGTGCTGCAGCAGCGTTAGTCGGAGTTGAAAAGCGTAAAGCAAATTCAACTCATACGGGCAACGAAGAATATAATTACTTTATGGCTGTTTGTTTCCCCGATAATCAGTTGAATATTATTGACTATAACCGGGTTGTTAAAGATCTGAATAATCTGACAGAGAATGAGTTTTTGGCTAAACTGTCAATTAATTTTGACCTTGAGTTGAAAGGTTCGGATATATACAAACCCAATAAATTGCATAATTTTGCGTTGTATTTGTCGGGCAAATGGTATTCGCTTAGTGCTAAGTCAGGAACGTACAATGATAATGACCCGATTGGTGTGTTGGACGTAACTATTTCGTCGAACCTGATTCTGGACGAAGTTCTTGGAATTAAAGATCTTCGAAGCGATAAACGGATTGATTTTGTGGGTGGTATTCGTGGTTTGGGAGAATTACAAAAACGGGTTGATAGTGGCGAAATGCGCGTGGCTCTGGCACTTTATCCGGTTTCGATGAAACAACTGATTGATATTGCTGATACAGGAAACATTATGCCTCCAAAAACAACCTGGTTTGAACCAAAATTGCGTTCAGGACTGGTTATTCACGAACTTGTTTAAAATGCTTATTCAGCACTAACTTTCAAACTTTTCCTTATGCACTATAAACTCAGCTTTTCCACCTTGCTTTTGGTTACAATTCTGTTCGCAGGATGTGGAATAGGTGCGCGTATAAAAAAGGCTGATAAGCGTTTTGAAGTGGGTGAATATGCCACGGCAGGTGATTTATACAAAGGTATTTATCCGAATCTGACATCGAATGAAAAGTCTTTACGGGGAAAAATTGCTTTTCGTCAGGCTGAATGTTACCGTTTGACGAATAACAGCAGGTCTGAACAAGCCTATTTGAATGCTATACGCTATAATTTCAATGATTCAATTCTCTTCCTACATTTTGCTCAGGTTCTTCAACAAAATGGCAAATACAGCGATGCAGCAAAATATTTTGAATTATATTTGAAGAAAGATAGTTTGAGTACTGTTGCGATAAATGGATTAAAGGCTTGTAAAAACATTGCCGAACTCTCTAAAATACAGAATCGCTATACAGTTAAGCGTTCCGCCGAATTCAATTTGCGTAGAACATCAAATTTTAGTCCTGCTTTTATTGGCCAGAATGGAGATATGATTGCTATTACATCAACGCGCCCAGTAGATAAAAAAACAGTTCAGAAAAACAGTGCCATAACAGGTTTACCAAACAATGATATTTTTGTAAGTCGCAAAAATGCAGTTGGAAAATGGGAAAACCTGGAAGCAATTGAAGGAGAAATAAATTCCATAAACGACGAAGGTATTTGTTCGTTTAGTACTGACGGAAAAGTGATGTATTTTACCCGTTCACCTTATGTGGCTGATGGGGCAAGAGGAACTGAAATCCTTTCGTCAAACCGTGCCGGAGGTAGCTGGAGTAAATCGCAAAAAATAAAAATCTTTAGTGACAGTGCTATTTCGGTTGCTCATCCTACTATTTCACCCGATGGACAGACCTTGTATTTTGTATCGGACAATAAAAAAGGATTAGGTGGCAAAGATATCTGGAAAGGGACATTAGTGAATGGAGAGTGCAAATACATCGAAAATCTCGGACCGGACATCAATACTTCGGGCGATGAAATGTTTCCATCGGTAGATGTTGACGGAAATCTGTATTTTTCTTCAAATGGTCGCATTGGATTTGGTGGATTAGATATTTACAAAGCAAGTCCCAAAAAGGATGGCGGTTGGATCGTAGAAAATATGGGCGCACCTATTAATTCATCTGCAGATGATTTTGGAATGACTTTCGAAGGAAAATCGCCCCGTGGATATTTTTCGTCGAACCGCGAAGAAACCAAGAGAATAGATGCTGTCTGGAGTTTCGAATTACCTGAATATGCTTATAGTATTGAAGGAAAAGTTACCGACGAAAAAGGCGTTGAAATACCTGATGCTACTGTAAAAATGATTAGCAATACCGGCATTAATACCCGCATTCTGACTAAAAAAGACGGAACTTATCGAATCAAACTCGATAAAGATATGGATTGCCTGATGCTGGCTTCGGCACGCGGTTATCTGAATCAGAAAAATACAATTTCAACGCAGGGATTAACTGACAGCAAAGTATTTACAGTTAATTTCAAATTATCATCAATTTCGAAACCAATTCAGTTAGAAAACATTTTCTACGAATTTGCAAAATGGGATTTAACTCCGGCTTCCGAATCAGGCTTACAGGTTCTGGTTAAGTTGCTGAACGACAATCCGAATATCACAATTGAACTGAGTGCCAATACCGATTATGTGGGAAGTAATGCCGACAATACTGTTTTATCATCTAAACGTGCCAAATCAGTGTTGGATTATCTGATTTCTAAAGGAATAGCCGCTGACCGGTTAAGTTCGGTTGGATATGGTGAGGATAAACCGGTAGTTGTAGATGCTGCATTGGCAAAAAAATATACTTTCCTGAAAGAAGGCACTATTTTGAATGAAGAAACTATTTTGAAATTGACGCCCGAGCAGCAGGAAATTGCCAATCAAATCAACCGCAGAACCGAGTTTAGAGTATTGAAAACAACGTATAAATTATATTAAGCCCTCAGGTATCGAGTGGAAATATATGATAAATTAACAAAAAAAATATGTCGATTGAAGCATGATAAAAGCAGACAGATATTTTATAGAAAATATAAACGAAATTCTTCAAAATGGGTATTGGGATGAAAATTCCAGA
>JBAWXD010000096.1:0-13188 GCA_037144275.1 Paludibacter sp.
TAAGCACCCCATTCAATACTATTTCAAGGCCTTGGTTGGAAGTTTGTCCAACATTTTGCCATTGTATTGCATATCCGGTACTCGAGGGTACTGTTGCTTGTATTAAAAGATCCCTCGTCGTATTTTGATATCCTTCCACCGAACCTGATAGACGTTGTTTGAAAAAGCTAAAATCAACACCGATATTTCGGGTAATGGTTGTTTCCCATTTTAGTTTAGGATTAGAAAGAATTGAACTTGGAACAAGTAATGGGGTTGGTGAAGTTTCGTTGCCATCTGCATAGTATGCATCAGTTTTGACATTATACACCTTTTGCCAGGCATTATCTGAGATTCGATTATTGCCCGATTCTCCGTAGCTGGCGCGAAGCTTCAAATCACTTAACCAATTTTCTTTGGCCGCTTTCAGAAAATCTTCATCCGAGATACGCCAGGCCAAACCCACTGATGGAAAGTATCCCCATTGATTCCCCGGAGCAAATTTACTGGAACCATCGGCACGTAGAGTAGCTGTAGCAAGATATTTTCCTTTGAAATCATACATCACACGTCCAAAAAACGA
Organism: Paludibacter sp.; assembly: GCA_037144275.1. Lineage (GTDB taxonomy): Bacteria > Bacteroidota > Bacteroidia > Bacteroidales > Paludibacteraceae > Paludibacter. The sequence continues at coordinate 563 of JBAWXD010000096.1, forward strand.
AGACGTTTTTACATCCGGATTATCACCTGTAAGAATTGGATCGGGTGTGCCGAGATTCATCATGCTCAATGCACTCACGGCATCGATATACTTAGGAAAATATTTTGCTGAACTTGTTTCATCGAAAGTTTTATAGGAATTTAATTCCTCTCCGATCATAGCATTTATATTACTTCCGGGCAAGAAATCTCTTTTAATAAAATTCAGCGTATTAGCCAGTCTATAACTCTTAGCTGATGTTTTCTGAATCGAAGCAATAGGCTGACTTCCATAATTCATAACATTCCAGGTGTTGAGTCCATAAAATCGATTATTAGTAATGTCTCCATATTGTGTTCCATATTCAAAGCGATAGTTCAACTCCTTTGTAATTTGAATGGTTGCAGCTGCATTAAAATTAAAAGTCAATGATTTAGAATGTCTGTAATCATCATTGGTCTGTTTTACCGGATTCAAGACAAAAGCCGATGCAGCTTCATAATCTGTGCTAGTTAAACTGTAATCAACAAAATCCATTAACCCGTTAATTGGTCGGAATTGTATAGCATCCGCTAATCGGTAATTGGCTGAGGTACCTGCTCCATCGATCGAAGCGTCTGACATTCTGGTATTAAGATCCAGCGTTAACCAATCATTTATTTTGTTGGTGGTTTTAGCCGTAAAATTTGTTCTGGAAGTGGCATTGCCCAACATAATTTCCTTATCGTCATTCTGCGTAAGGCTGATATTGTATTTTGATGTTTTAGATCCTCCGGTTACTGCAATATTGTTGTACAGACTTGTTCCAGTCTGGCCAAATACATCATCCTGCCAGTTGGTACCAGTCATCTGCTTATACAAATTCATATCTTGAGCAGCACCAAAATATTTATCAAAGTACATATCCTGGGTAATTTCACGTTGATACAATACATATTCATAAGGACTCAAAACAGGAAGCGTTTTAGTAATCTGTTTCATCCCATAATACATGTTGTAACTTACTTTTGCTTTTCCCTCGTAACCACCTTTTGTTGTGATGAGAATTACACCATTAGCACCACGAGCCCCGTAAATAGCAGTAGAGGAAGCATCTTTCAACACATCAATCGTGGCAATATCGGTTGGAGCAATGTCATTAATGGTAGTAACCGGAAAACCATCCACAATATATAGCGGTGAGTTATCCTGAGTCAGCGATCCACCGCCACGAACCCGAATTTTCATTTCGGCATCAGGAGAACCCTCGGTCTTCGTTACCTGCACACCTGCCATTCGTCCGACAATAGCCTGAGCTGCGGAAGATACGGGTATATCCTTCAATGTGCTTCCACTTACCGATGATACAGAACCGATTAAGTCTCGCTTTCGTGCCGTACCATATCCAATGGCGACAACTTCATCCAATTCAATACTTCCATCTTCTAAAACTACATTTATATCTTTTTTACCGGTGATATTTACGTCCTTGGATTTCATTCCAATAAACGAAATCTGTAATATTGCATTTTCGGGGATTTCCTCAAATGAATAAAAACCATTACTATCAGTTGTAGTACCTTTTCTGGTTGATTTTACTACTACCGATACACCGGGGAGAGGATTGCCTGACTCGTCAGTAACCTTTCCTATTATTTTTTTTGACTTTTGTGAGTTAATTTCAGTTGTTTCTGAAGTCGATTTTTGATCTCTTGTTACAACTATGTTTTTTCCTTGTATAATATAGCTAACTTTTTGTCCTGCCAACATTTGTTTTACAACTTCATCTATGGATTTGCTGCTGGCTTTTACAGAAATTTTCCGTTGGGTATCTATATCATTCACTTCATATACAAATGAATAACCTGTTTTATCTTTTAATATCTGAATGGCTTCCTTCACCGTTATATTATTCATATTCAGCGTAATGCTTTGCGAGAATGCTGTTGCTGAAAGGCAATAGAATGCAAGGGTCAAAAAAATGACCTTCATCGTTTTCCTCATAAATTTGGAGTTTATTAGAGTTAAATTGAAATTAGTATTCCTAAATACAAAAACTTGTGGGTGTGTCTGATTTCAGGAATGTCTCATCATTTCATATTTTGAAATAGTTGAATCGTGAAATATCGGATGAATTTTGCGATTAGTGCATGATGTTCATCTTCATATTCCTTTTTATTTTCTAAGTGGAGTCGAATTTCTTCATTGTGATTTGATTATACTTGTATAGAATTTTGGTTATGAATTATATATTGTTTCGTGTTTTGCGTTCCGTGTTTTGCTTTTCTTATCTTGGTGCTTGGCTCGTCTTTTCTCTCTTGTCCTGTGTCTTTTGTCTTCAAATTTATTTCAATCGAAGCGTAATTTCTTTACCATTCTGCTCATAACGCAATTTATTAGTGGCTGCAAATACATTCAATACATCCTCAATACTTTGGTCTGTTCGGGTAAAACATCCATAGAAACGATATTGAAGTAATGAATCATCGGCTATAGTGATGTGAACATTGTAAAGTCTTTCTATCTCACGAACAATATTGCCCAATTTCTCTTCATCGAATGATATAAGACCTTTTGTCCAATCTGATGAATACATGGCCTTTACGTTATTTATAACAATATTTTTATGTGTTTTGTCAAATACAGCCTGTTGATTGGGAGTCAATGTATACCCATCACTAGTACTGCCATTTTCGCTTAATTTTACTTTACCTTCTAAAAGGGTAACGCTAGCCTCATCCTCATCGTTATAATCTCTAAAATTAAATTTTGTTCCCAACACCCGAACAGTCATTTCCTTTGTTTTTACATCAAAAGGCAAAGATTTATTTTTGGTTACCTCAAAGTATCCTTCACCGACCAATTCAATTTTACGATTGTCAACTCCAAATTCTTGATTGTAGCTAAGGGTTGAACCGGCATTCAACCAAACCAAAGTCCCATCCGGCAAATACATCTTTGTTTTTGATCCTAATGGTGCTTCTACTTTTACATTTGCTAATTGTATGAAATTATGTCCATTCCCGATCCAGTATCCAACTCCGGTGAAAACCACAAGTATTGCCACTGCTGCGGCTATCCTGATGAAATTCAACTCGAAAAATAGTTTAGTTTTTGTCGGTATTCCGTCATTCAGCTTTTCATTCAAACTAATAGTAGATGCTAAGAAACGGTGAAAAGCTTTTTCAGAATTGAAACGAATAGCATGAGAAGCACTAATAGCAGAAAACCAGACTTCCTGTGCTTGCAAAAAGTACGTTTTATTTTCATCTGAGGATTTTAGCCATTGCTGCAATTCTGTCAGTTCTTCTTTATTGAGTTCCTGAGCAAAATAACCGGCTATCAATTCATTAATTCGTTCTATGTCCTTTATTGTATTCATCATAAGTGCTTGTATTAGTAAGGCAGAAATTTTGTCTTAGAGGGTAGTGTAAAAGTTGATTATTTTCAACAAAATGTAAAATAATTTGGAGGATTGAATTAAAACAAGTTTAATATTCATATATTCAGCCTATTAGCAAATAACTATTTAACTGGTTTATTTAAACAAATAGAGCCATAAAGCCCACAACGAAATATATTGACTGAGATCGGTGCGAAGTTTTGCTAAAGCATTTTTAATATGATATTTTACGGTATTTACCGAAATATTCAACTCATGTGCAATATCATCGTATTTCATTTGTTCGAAACGACTTAATTCAAATACTTTACGACATTCTTCCGAGAGATCATTGATTGATTGCTCAATTTTATTTTCCAATTCTTTTTCAAGTAAAGTAGCAAGAGGCTGGCTATCAGAAATTAGAAAACTACCATTCGCATCCAACAATTCTTCTTGCTCCGGAAATCGGGTTTCTTTAACTACATATTGTAATTGCTGATAATTAAGGCATTTGTTGCGGACTGCTTTTACAAGGTAGGCTCGCAGGGAGGATTGAATTTCAATGGTTTCACGTTTTTCCCAAAGATACAGTATTATATCACCGACAATGGTCTCGGCAAGAAAATCATCTTTTAAAAATTCGGAAGCAATACTACACAACAAACCATAATGCGTGTCGAATACATAACGAAAGGCATTTTCGTCACCCAGCTTTAATTTTTGAAGTAGAAGTTGTTCCTGCATCTTGTGTTCTGTACAAATGATTAGTTTGTAGGCAATGTCTAATGAAAACACAATTTAATGTACGATCATTCAATTGCAATTTGAGACACAAATGTAGTCTATTTTTTGATTTAGTTGTATTTACTGATCAGAATAAATTATTTTAAGGAGTTAAAATATCGTGTGTTTGACATAATAAATTTAATAATTTCAATAAATACTTAATCTGTTTTATTGATGAGCAATATATTGATTGAACTGTTTTAGGATGGCAATTGCCCATAAAGCACCTAATTTTTCAGCACCTAGGACATTCGGATGAAGGTAGAAAGTACCTGAGTTGCCGTTTTCAGCTCTGAGGTATTGTTTGTAATTGTTTTTGAAGAAATTATAGGCTTTTCGATCACCAACGAAAACCTGACTTGGTCTCATTTTGCTAATAGCTATGATTTGTGGGACGTACCTTTGTAACCGAGCCAAACCTTCCGCCATATAAAGCGAACTGTTATGTGTGTTGGGGCTATACCATGTTGGACAATGCAATACAATGAGACAATTTGGATATCTGCTTATAAGACTGTCAAAAATTACAAGCAAATTTTTCTTATAATCTTCGGGAGATACCGGTGAACCATTTGGTCCTTTGATAGCACTATCATTCGTACCCAATTTAATTGAAAAAACCAAGGTTAACTCTTTCTGGTAAAATGAGTCGGCAGCTGCTACTACTTTGGGAAATAGTTTGTGCGTAGATGGTAAAAAATCAACCGTAGTACTTCCACTAACTCCACAATTAGCAAATTGCACCTCACAATTATGCTCGTTCAGATAATTGACAGTAGTTGCCGGAGGAGCTTGTGATGAGGGATCTTTGAAATTTGAGCCCTCAGTAATACTATTACCTATAAAGACGATATTGAACTTTTTTACATGATTTTCAGCTGGTAAGTTTAGCACTACTGAAAGCAATACTAATAAACCAAAAGTGATTCTTTTCATTGATTTTTCCCCAAATTTAGACTATTACTTCACAAACTTACTTGCTTTTCCATTTATATAGATAATATACATTCCGTTTGACAACTTGCGTGTGTACATTCCACTTGTTCTTGTTTTTTCAATAAGCATTCCATTGATACTGTAAAGTTCAATGTTTGACTCGCCTTGTAACAGTAATGCGATACCTACTGAATTAATAATGATGGTTGGGTTTGTTGTTTCAACAGGAGTCAATTGAGTGTAAAAGCCAGACTCGAATGCGCCCATTCTTGGGGTACCACCTCTCGAAGTATTTGGCAAATAGTCAGTTGTAATTCCCGCAATAGCTAATCCTGGTAAGGATATCGTTGCATTTGTTTGGTAATCAGTGGCTGAAGCTCCCCCCGGATTCAGAAATAATGGGTTTACAGCTAAACTGTTTCCATCATTCCCAGTCTGACCTGTTACAATGGGTAAAGCCGTTTTATCAGTACCGCCATAATTGCCTAACTTCCCATTAGTACCGGATACATAATAATCGTTGTAATTACAATCGAATATAGCACCTGTGGCAGCTGCAGCAGCATAAAATGCATAATGTGTAACAGATCCACCAGTACGAGCATTTACAATAAGGTTGTTTTTGATATTTTTGTTATAAGTTGTCGAATTGTTAGTTCGCAAAGCATACGAAATGGCACCTGCACCTGAAGGATGAGTTCCGCCAATATAAATGCTATTAAAATAAATATTGGTAGTTGAGGCTGCTTGAGCATTAACCTCCGATATACCAATAAAATCAGTTGCTGTATTATCTCCTAAACTAACAATATTATTAAACAGGGTAGAAGTGCTTGGAACAGCAATACTGTTATTTTCAATTGATATTCCCTTTACCACTCCTGAACCGATACTTGCCGGAAGGGTTAATTTACTGATAAAATTAGCATTAACAGTAGTAGTGCCATTTTCAACTTTAATTCCATAAACTCCCGCAGTTCCACTGGCATTGGATGCTGAATTTGAGACAATATTAGCAACGATATTTCCAGTTACAGTATTTGTTCCCGGATTGGCAATACGAATACCAAAAACACAATTATCAACCACATTTGAGCTTAAATTTATACTATTTGGAGCATTAAAGCTACCAATAGTGTTTCCGGTGATGGTATTTATTCCTGAAGTTACACCTGAAGTAAGCACATTGCTAAAAATACCATACAAAGTGGTTTTATTAACTGTTGTAATAGAGCCAATGCTATTGTTACTGCAATCGATGGTGCCACCACCCGAATTGGTTATATTAAATCCGTAAAAACTACCACCTGAGGCTGGCGTATAGGTGATTGAACCTACCGAAGCATCACCAACGATATTTCCGGTAGCTGATATGCCAACTCCAACAAAACTAGCAACCGTAAAAAGACCTGTACCCGAATTGCTCCATGAAATATTTTTTACTATATTATTTTGTAAATACAGGAGATTTACATTTGAAGGTCCCGGATTGCTGGAATTAGTGATATTAAAAGCGGTGAAAACATTATCAAATGCAGCTGTCTTTGTCAATGCTGAAGCACCACATTGAGCAGAACTACCCCCAATATAGTTCCCCGAAATAGTATGCCCGGTTGACGCTGCAATTTCTATTATTGTCTTATTAGTGCCTGATGTTGTTGGAACAAGGTTAGTCGTTTCGTAGAAGCTATTCCCCGAAATGGTCCAGTTGGTATTAAAGGTCTGAATCCGTATGGCACGGGAATATAGTGTTCCCGACATACAATCGGCAAATTCATTGTTGCTAATGATGTTATTGTCGTTAGGAATTGTTGCACCACTCGAAATAAGGGAGATTTGAGGTCTGTTGCTGTTGTTGGCATTGCTAATCAGATTATGGTCAATGGTATTGTTGCTATTTCCATTGCTGGCAAAGTTTATCGTTGCCATATAATCAACATTGGATGAACCCTTTAAAGTACAATATTTTATCATATTGTTCGATGCACCGGCATCAAATTTTATGGTATTGGCACTGCTCATAATATTACCCGTATTGCTAATGGTCAGGTCACGCATGGAACCGTTTAGACTTCCATCAGGATTATGTAGCCGACCATCAATAGTCACATTATTTGCTCCAGAAAACGTAATAAGGGGACTATTCAAATCACCACCAATTGTTTTTCCGGTTACAGTAGGATAAATATTGACTGAAGTATAATTATTGTACAAGGCTGTCACAACTGCAGATGCGCCGTTGCCACTCCATCCATTTGGAATATTAATGCTTGGAATAGAAGTATATCCACTACCCGGACGAGCCTGAGCAATAGTAAGTGCCACACCGGCAGGAGTTGATCCCGGAGCAGTAGCAGGGGAAACTATTTTTACGGATAAACCTGCACCTGAACCAGGACTTCCACCATTGAAAGTAGCTATCGGACCATATCCCGCACCGCCATTGGTCATTGTAAATACGAGATTTGCATTGGTTTGAGATGCTGGTACTGTAGCTGTTGCAATAGTTCCAGCAGCACCTGTAGGAGCATCGATGGTTACAGTAAAAGTTCCGGTATAACTGCCACCAGTCATAATAATGCCAGAAACAAAACCATTGGTGACGGTTGTAACCAGGGTTCCCGGAGTATTTACCGTCCCACCACTCAAAGTAACTTTCGGAGCCACAAAACCACTCCCACCTACAATTGATGCAACTGTTTTTACGCCCAAGCTTCCGGCGTTTAGCTGAGCTGTTGCAGTTTCGGTAGTATTATCGATAATCTGCAAATTGACAACACTCTTATATATATCAGCAGCATTTGTATTAATATCATCGAAAGCAAGTTTCAATGTTGCAAAATCGGCACCAAGGGCACCGACTGTTTTGGTTACCGGATTTTGGTATTTCATTAAAATTGCCGAACAATAAGGTTGAAGAGTGATAGAACCATCGTATATTTTGCTATCCACAGAAATATATTTTGCACCCAATGAAATAGTTATTGGAGCTTTTGTCGTGTTAGTTTCAAACCGTATATCGATGATATTTATAACCGGTATAGGTGACTTATTAGAATGAACATCCTGACCTGTTATTGTTTGCCATTCGGATAAAGCCCGTTGAGCCCAAGGCAACGAGGGTTGGGTTATAGTAAATGATTTTACATCATCCATTGGTCTTGCATAATAACTGCTGTCGGCAACACCCAAAAGATTAATATCATTCACATTGCTGGAAAAATTACAGGTGATTTGTGAAGCAGTTTTTGCAAAGAAAATATTGCGTCTTAAGGACTCATTCCAATTCACGGCAGTAGTGCTTGAATTTAAAATGCCTAAACCAGTTCCACAATTGTATGTTGTATTGTCAGTTACAATATTATCGTGGGCTTTATGTAATTTAATACCGGTATTTCCATTATTTCCAACAGAGTTATTTGTAACAATAAGATGTGATGCATACTCATCAAGATAAATACCCTCTGCCAGGGAGGTTTGCCGTACTGCTCCGGCTCCATTGCCAATGGAATTAGTAATGATATTATGGTCAATAGTCCGAATTCCGGTCCAATCGCCTGCCGTATAAATTGCACCACCATCATTCAGCACCAAACAAACAGAATCAATATAATTATACGAAATATTTATTTTAGTACCCAAGGTGCCGGGTCGAACGAAAATACCATTGTATCCTGTTTTTTTTATCGTATTATACCTGATAATCCCATCGTTACACGAAAAATACATGCCACCATTTCCCTGATGACCACATGATTGGCCCGGAATCATAGCTATATTTGACAGAGCATTATTAGTAATGGTGAATAAAGAAGCATAATAACTGTATATTCCATAAGCATTACACTGATTTATAGTATTAGCATCAAAAATACAGCCCGCTCCTTGTCCAAGTTCTATTCCATTATTTCCACAAAATGAAATTTCGCAGTTCTGAACGTTACAATAATCATTGATATCACCTGACCCTACTTGTTTAAAATAGACTCCATTGTTTATTGAACCTGTCAGATTAAGATTGTCCAACGTAATATAGTCGTAACCACCAATGCTATAAATTAAATCGTTAACTGTAGCGACCTGTACTAGTTTGGTGTTAGGGTCAACTGCTCCAAAATACATATAGAATTTTCCAGTAACAGTATTGTGGTACCATTCGCAATAGGTAGTCAGAGTTTTCAAATCATTCAGAATAAAATAACCAAAACCGCCACTTGAAGCTGTTTGAGTTGTTCCGCTATTGTTATTATTGTAGGTTAATGTGGTTCCGGTATGGTCGGTTATGGTGCCTCTATCCAAAGTCCAGTCATTCTTGCGAATTGCAATATCAGCTCCGGTCCAATTTGGAGAAGCTGCTAATCCGGTGTCGGTGATTGAAGTATTGGTTGTAAATGATTCGTAGCTTAAGAAGCCCGTATCGGGATAACGACCCATTCCTACTTGTTTTCCATCAATAGTTACCATATTGGTCAAAGCATCTGAAGTAATTACTTTGGAATAAATACCACCTCCTTCATTTGTCCAGCCGCTGATAGTTGTAAATCCGGTTATAATAGGCTTTGAACCTACCCCATAAGCACTTAATGTAATAGGTTTCCCACTTGTGCCGGATTTGTTGATAGTAACAGAACCATAGAAAGTATCCCCTTTATTAAAATAGATGGTACTGCCGGCAGGAATGCCTGAAAAAACGGAATTTAGTTTAGCAATACTTTGCCAAGGAGTAGTTGGGGTTAAACCATTAGCAGCATCATTACCTGAAGCGGATATATAATAATTGGTGGCAGTTGCCTTGATTGAACATAAACTCATTAGAAATAAAACAAAAATTGAAAAAGCAAAGGTGTGATTAAGTGTAGATATCTTTCTTTTTAAGTTCATTTTAGTTGTTTTGTTGAAATATAATTATGGAAATGAAGACATTGTTTATTTTAGGAAATTATATAGAATTATAAACGCTGACAGTCGTTTTTTTGTAGCTATCAGCGTTTATAATATCAGGTTTTCGGGTTGCGGCTTTTACAAAACCAGTAAGGTACTAACTCACAACTTTATAAATTTCTTAACTTCAAAACTATTACCTTGTTCAATTTTAACAAAGTAAATGCCCCGAGCATAATTTGAAGCATTGACAACTGTTTTTGCGTTTATTTTGCCTGAGAAGACAACCTGACCCATTGAATTCAACAGTTCAAAAGCATGGTTTTGATTGTTTCCTTCTAATTCAATTGTGAATTGATTCACTATAGGATTTGGATAAATTTTAATTAGTTTGTTGACAGAAAATTGACTTCCAACCGCTGTATCAATATATCTCATTAAAACTACAGACGTAAAAGGCAGTAAAGTAATAGAGCCATCGTATATTTTGCTATCCACGCTAATATACTTTCCATCAAGGGCGATTGATTTTGAATCTAAGCTTGGGTTGTATTCAAATCGAATATCATTATAACTTGTAATCTTGACAGGTGACTTTTTGGAATGTGCATCCTGACCTGTTATTGTTTGCCATGAAGCGAGCGTATTTGTTGACCAGGAGCCATTTATCGTTATTGCAAAAGACTTAGTATCATCGGCCGGTCTTGCATAATAATTACTATCGAGTACTCCCAAATAGCTAATATCATTAACACTTCCAAAATTCACGGCATATTGAGCAGATGTTTTGGCCAGGAAAATATTTCGTTTGATGGAATGATTCCAATTGATAGGAGCACCACTCGTATTTAAAATACCTAGTCCTACTGCACAATTAAAGGTAGTATTATCGGTAATTAAATCATCGTGCGCTTTGTGTAATTTAATTCCTGTATTACCACTATTGGCTACAGAATTATTAGTAACTACCACATTGGAGCTGGATTCATCTAAGTAGATACCTTCAGACAATGAAGTTTGCCTTATTGCTCCAGCACCATTGCCTATCACATTGGTAATAATATTATGATCGACCAACCGAGTGCTTGCGTTTGGACCTGGCATATAAATACCTCCTCCATCATTCAAAACCAGACATACCGAATCGATATAATTATAGCTCACAGTGGCTGCTCCCGTATACTTTATGCAAATCCCGTTATATCCTGTTCTTTTGATGGTATTATAACTGATAATGCAGCCATTACCCGGTGAGTAAATACCGTTATTTCCATTGGTGTAGTATGATTGTCCCGGAATTCTAGCTATATCCGTAATGATATTATTTGTAATTGTAGCATTAGATCCATAGTTATCATAGACGCCATGGGAATTACAGTCCCGAATGGTATTATTATTAACAAGGCGATTTGTACCACTTCCAATGTATATTCCATAATTTCCAATAAAGGAAACATCGCAGTTCTGAATAGTACAGAAATCATTCCCACTTGTCAAATTCACGCCATTGTTTATGGCTCCAGTTAAATTCAAATTATCAATTGTAATATAATCGTAACTACCTGTATTGGTAATCAAATCGCTTATATTAGCAACCTGCACAACTTTAGTGCTAGGGTCAACCGCACCAAAATACATATAGAACTTTTTGGTAGCGGGTTTGTGATACCATTCACCGTAAGTTGTGAGCGTTCTTAAATCATTCATTATGAAATATCCGAAACCGGCAGTAGGTGCTTGAGATGAGCCAAGATTTGAGTAAGTCAGAACGTCCCCAACGTGATTAGAAATGGATGCTCTATCCAATGTCCAATCATTTTTACGGAAAGCCATCCCTGCACCTTTCCAATTGGTTGTTTCACCTAATCCAATATCGGTAATGGTATTCGTGCCATTTGTAGCTTCATAGGTCAGGAAACTGTTATCCGGATAGCGTCCCATTCCTACCTGTTTGCCATCAATGGTTACCATGTTAGCAAGAATTGAAGAAGTAATTACTGATGCCACTGAATAAATGCCAGATGTTCCGGTTTCTGCTAACCAACTAGCAGCTGGAATGGTTACAAATCCGGTAATAATCGGTTTGGCACCGGTTCCATACGCACTCAAGGTAATAGGGTTTCCACTGCTACCTGATTTACTGATAATGATTGATCCATAGAAAGTATCCCCTCGGTTAAAATAGATATTACTGCCGGCAGGAATGCTTGAGAAAACAGTGTTTAGAAAGTCAATACTCTTCCATGGAGTTGCTGGAGTTAAACCATCAGCAGTATCATCGCCATTTGCCGAAATATAATAATTAGTGGCATTAACTTTTATCGTAGTAAATAAAAATAGAATAACCAGGAAGGATATCAAGGTGCGATTTAAAGTGATAAAGTTTCTATTTGTGTTCATTATAGTGAATTTTTGATTGTCATTGAAAGGAAAATAGAGATTATATAAGTTCGTTTGTTATTGATAATGGCAGGTGGATTAATACGCTGATTTAGCGTTCCATTCTTCTTTTGTTTCTTTGGAGTATTTAATTAAAAAAATTAATTCGCTTTTGTGCTTGCTGTAACAGTTCCTCTTACGATATTATTTTTCATTATCTTAAAGCTATAATTTGTATTTGCCAAAAGGGCCGTAAATGTTTTGGTTTTTGCAGTTAAGTCAGCAGTACTAAGTTGTGTGG
>JBAWXD010000097.1:0-13168 GCA_037144275.1 Paludibacter sp.
AGTAATTCTTTTTCAATTTGTTTCCGATGCGTTATGTCTTCTTCAACCGAAACATAATGTGTAATTTCTCCATTTAAATCAAATATCGGCGAAATAAGTGCTCCAGTCCAATATAATTCGCCATTTTTCTTTTTGTTATGAAACTCACCCTGCCAATCGCGTCCCGAATTGAGCATTTCATAAAGGACTTTGTATTCTTTTCCCGATTTTTCGTCCGATTTAAGAATTCTCGGATTTTGACCAATAAGTTCCTCTTTCGTATAACCGGTTACTTTCGTAAAGGCAGGATTTACATACTCAATATTTCCGGTTAAATTGGTAACTACCGTCATTACCGGACTTTGTTCTACTGCTTTGTAGATTTTCTGGAACTCTTCTTCGTTTCTTTTCCGTTCAGTTATATCAATAATCGTTGTCGATATGTATTGCGGAACTTTATCTTCATCAAAAATAATCTTAGCATTCAACAGCGTTGGAAAAGCAGTGCCATCTTTCCGAATATGGTAAAGTTCCTCAGATGAACATTGTCCATAAGCCATCATCATTGCCGTAATCTCGTCATTCCTTTGGGCTTGCTCATCATTATGAACAACTGATGAATCTTTTCCCAACAAATCAGATGCGTCCCATCCAACCATTTGGGCAAATGCATCATTCACATATAGAAAAGCTCCTTGTAACGAAAATAGGATAACGCCATAATTTGCCTGATCGGCAATGGTACGGAACTTTGCTATTTCCTTATCAGCATTTATCTGTTCAGTTATATCAGTGGCAATTCCCCTGAAACCTATATTTTCCCCTTTGTCGTTAAAAGTCCGAACGCCATTGCTGGATATTATTCTTTCTAAACCGTCTTTTCTGACAACCTTAGTAATGAAATTAACAAGATTACCCGTTTTTTTAATAAAATCGAGAGCTTGCATTTTTAATTGTTCAGCCTGATCTTCAACTAATAAGTCATAAAAATGCATTTTCCCAATCATTTCTTCAGGGGAATACCCATAAATATCTTCTGCCATCGGGCTAACGAAAAGATATAAACCGTCTAAATCCACCTCCCACACCACATCATTACTTTGTGCTATAACCTGACTGAATCGCTCTTCGCTATGTTTGAGTGCATCTTGTGCATACTTGCGCTCCGAAATATCACTAAAAACACCAAATGCACCTTCATATTTAGCATTTTCATCATATTTAGGTTGGGTGCTGACACTTAAATATTTAATTTTATTTCCCGGGGTTATTATTTGTAACTCATAATTAGTGGAAATTCCATTCCGTCGACTTTGAGTTTGTTGATGAATTTTTTGTATTTCAGGTGGTGTTAGAAAATCAAATAATGACCTTCCAATTAGATTATCTGTTTCAAATATCCTTAAAGCTGCGGGATTTACGAAGGTGAAAACTTCATTTTCGTCAACCAGACCAATTCCCTCGGATTGAGATTCAATCAAGTTTCGATATTTATCTTCACTTGCCTTTAATGCATTCTCCGCTATTTTTCGATTTGTAATATTACGGATACTTCCGGTTATCATGAATGGATTTCCATCCGTATCTTTCATCATACTTGATGATATGGCTACCGGTATCGTTGAACCATCTTTATTTTTGAGTAACAATTCATAATCAATTACTTTCCCCTTCGTGATTAATATAGAATATAAGCTGACTCGATCTTCCGTGTCGGCGTAGAAGTCCACTAAAGATTTACCTATAAGGTCGGCTTGGGTATATTGCCCTTTCGAAATTGTTTTGATAGAAGGACTTATGTCGAGTAGAATTCCGTCAGGTGAAGATTCATAGTAGGCATCTTGTGCGGTATCGAAAATGCGATGGTATTTCTCTTCATTTTTTATTAAATTTTCCTCTGCTTGTATTCGGTTCGAAATATCATGGATGATGGAATACAAGTAGGTTTTATCATCGTACTTTAATGGACCGGAGTAAACTTCCACATCTCTGATTTCGCCCGATGCCAGGAGATGTTTAAAAAAGAAATGTTGACGCTTCTGCTCTATAGCTTTTTGCATTTCAGTCTTTATCTCTGAAACCGACAGCGTATTTATATCCGAAATACTCATTTTTTGTATTTCTGCCCTTGTCCAGCCATAAAACTGGCAGGCAGCGGGATTTGCATCAATAATTTTTCCTGTTTCAGGGTCAATCAAAAGCATCGTTGAATGATTATTCTCGAAGAAAAGCTCATACCTCAATTCACTCTTACCAATACTTTCTTTATCACTAATTCCAACAGCAAGTTTAGAACTTAGCAATTCATTCTCATTCTTCAGCAAAATTAATTCCTGAATTATTTCATTTTTATCTTTATCTTCGAAATTCATACTTAATACATTAAATTTTTAATTGAATTTAAGATGGTTCTCGCGATTAACCCTTAAAACTCAACTTCACTATCGCCCCGGAGGGTTTATTGTTTGTCACTTTAATTTCGCCATGATGCGCATCCATGATTAATTTTACTAAAGCCAGATTCAATCCGGTATTTTGATCTACATGTTTATCACCAAAACTGAAAAACCTGAAAATATTTTTCAATGCCAGAGCTGAGAATCCCACACCCTGATCAATGATTTCAATGATTGTATTTTTTGAGTCGGAATAGGCATTCATAATTACAGTAGCATTCATGTGCGAGTATTTCACGGCATTATCAATCAGGCATTCAAAGCAAATCTGGATTAATCTCAAATCGACCTTAATAAGCGATAAGTCAACATCTTTCTGGATTTCAATCTGAATATTTTTTTTTTCAATTTTTTCTCTCAATTGTTTTTTTGTCTCATCTAAAAGCATAAAGATAGGTAATACTTCCAGTTGAATTTTGTATACCTGAGTACGTAATTCGGTTATCAGTAAAGCCCGGTTTGAAAACTTTTCGAGTCGGTCAGCTGATGTCTCGAGGTATTGAAGATATTCAAGTAGCTCGGGCGAATCAATCCGTCTTTTTAGAATATTAGTAAATCCTTTAATCCCGTTAAGTGGAGTCCGTATTTCATGACTTATCAGGTGTAGAAACTCAAGTTTGGCCTTGTCAAGCACTTCCAGTTCCTGATTTGCAGATAAAAGTTGATGGTTTACTTTCTCAAGCTCACGGGTACGCTCTTTTACCTTTATTGCTAAGTTTTTATTTTGGTTTTCGAGCAATTGCTGAAGGTAACGTGTTTCGAGCAAGTTCTTTATGCGAACCAGTACTTCATCTATATCAAAAGGTTTTGAAAGAAAATCCTTCGCTCCGCCCGATAAAGCTCGTTGCCTGGTTTCATGGCTTAATTCGGCAGTAAGTACGAGTATCGGCAAAAACATTTTCGCCGGAATTAATTTTTTAAGTTGAATCAGCAGATCATAACCACTCAGGTAAGGCATCATCAAATCAAGCAAGATCAAATCGGGTTGGAATGACTCATACAACTCAGCAACTTCACGCGAGTCGGTTGTTGACTTCAGATTACTGTATCCTGCATGCTTAAGCAAAGATTCCAATAACTCAATATTGGAAATTGTATCATCAACAATCAGAATGTTGGCATTTTTAAGGCTAGGATTCATCGTACTGTATTTATTTACTAATCAATGCCATAATTAGTTTATCTGTACCATTCATCGCTTATTTTCAGAAAAGTAATCACTTTTTCTTCCAGTGTCAGTTGTTTTTCGGTCATTAATTGAAAAAGATACTGTGTTTCAAGCAAATTTTTGATTCTTAATCTAACTTCTAACAAATCAAATGGCTTAGATAAAAAATCTTTTGCTCCGGCGGCTAAAGCTTTAAGCCGTACATCCTGACTTGCATCGGCCGTTAAAACAAGAATAGGCAGATATTTAGTTGGATTTAAAGATTTTTGTTTCTCGACAGTAAGCAAATCCATCACATCAAAGCCGGAAAGATAAGGCATCATCAAATCAAGTAAAATTAAATCCGGATCAAATGATTTTGTCCTATCTAACACTTCTCGTGGATTAGTAGTGGTTTCTATATTCAGATAACCATCCATAGCCAAAAGTTCTGTTAATATATCGATATTCGTTTGCAAGTCATCTACAATTAGTATTCTTGCATTTTTCAAATCTTTCTGTATCATTTTTTTTAAGATTAATTGTTGCGTAAAATTTGTAGAAATTTATTTAATAAACATCTTATAAATAGCCAAATAATAACAAAGATACAATATTCTCCGACATAACATCTGTATTATTAATAATTTTAAATTAAATAGATTTAAATTCATTAATAATACTACATATCATTGATTTACTGTACTTTATTCTACATATAATAACATTTTTTACCGACATACAAACTAGATTTTTTGCTACATCTTAATGCTCAATTTCTCATTTTAATTAGAAATTATTAATTTTATAATTTTCAGTAAAGTGATTCAACTGTTCCAACTCTGTGATTATTCTGATATTTTTTTATTCTATATTTGCAAATTATTAACTATAAACTACCTACTCTAAACGATTAACCTGTTTCGGATTTTTTGTGTTTTATCCGAACCTTTTCCCTTGCCCACTCGTTTTGTAATTCGTATCTTTGCAAGTTCTAAAATAAAATCGTTTTGACTACAATTCCCGAAATACAACCCGTAGAAGCTTCAGAGTATGTAGAAGTAATTGGCGCACGGGTTCATAATCTCAAAAATATCGATGTTTCGATCCCACGCGATGCCCTGACTGTGATTACCGGTCTAAGCGGAAGTGGAAAATCATCACTCGCTTTCGACACCATTTTTGCAGAAGGGCAGCGCCGTTACATAGAGACTTTCTCGGCTTATGCCCGAAGTTTTCTGGGGAATATGGAACGTCCCGATGTGGATAAAATAACCGGTTTAAGTCCGGTTATCTCCATTGAGCAAAAAACTACCAACAAAAATCCACGATCCACCGTTGGTACCACCACCGAAATTTATGACTTTCTGCGTTTACTCTTTGCACGAGCCGGCGAGGCATTTTCGTATGTTACGGGTGAAAAAATGGTTAAATACTCTGAAGATCAGATTGTTGATTTAATTCTGAAAGACTACGAAGGCAAAAAGACTTTCTTACTGTCGCCCTTAGTGCGTGGCCGAAAAGGTCATTACAAAGAACTTTTTGAGCAAATCCGCAAAAAGGGTTATCTGCATGTCCGAATCGACGGGGAAGTGCGCGAAGCCACACACGGTCTTAAGCTCGACCGCTACAAAAATCACGACATTGAGGTGGTGATTGATAAATTATCAGTAAGCGAAAAGGACCGCGCCCGCCTGAAACAATCGATGCAAAAAGCAATGCAACAGGGCAATGGCATCGTCATGTTGTTGGAAAAAGATAGCGATGAAACCCGTTATTTCAGCAAAATGTTGATGTGCCCTACCAGCGGCATATCGTATGACGAACCTGCTCCTCATAACTTTTCGTTCAATTCGCCACACGGTGCTTGTCATAAGTGTAAAGGACTTGGATTTGTCAACCAGATCGACATGGATAAAATTGTTCCGGATAAAAAGCTAAGTATTTACAATGGAGCTATTTCGCCACTCGGAAAACACAAGGCTACCACCATTTTTTGGCAGGTGGAAGCGATATTGGAAAAATACGACTGCAATTTGAAAACTTCGGTCAACGATATACCGGAGGAAGCCATGGACGAAATAATGAATGGTACCGAAGAACGCTTACATATTAAAAATCAATCGATTGGCACCAATTATTTTCTGAGTTATGATGGCATTTTGAAATACATTGAAATGCAAACTGAAAACGGTGCTTCCGCTACTGAACAAAAATGGGCCAATCAATTTTCTAAATCAATTGTTTGTCCGGAATGTAAGGGTGCTAAACTTCGGAAAGAATCGCTCCATTTTAGTATGTACGATAAAAATATTGCGGAGTTATCGGCCATGGATATTGCAGAATTATCGGAATGGCTGAATAAGGTGGAGATTCATTTGTCGGAAAAACAGAAAACCATTGCCTCTGAAATTCTGAAAGAGATAAGAACACGCCTTCAATTCTTATTAGACGTTGGGTTGAATTATTTATCGTTGAACCGTAGCTCACAATCACTTTCGGGTGGTGAAAGTCAGCGCATTCGCTTGGCCACACAAATTGGTTCGCAATTAGTAAATGTGCTTTACATTTTGGATGAACCCAGTATCGGATTACATCAGCGCGATAATCAGCGCCTCATTCGTTCACTAAAGCAATTGCGTGACAGCGGAAACTCCGTTATTGTGGTGGAACACGACAAGGACATGATGATGGCTGCTGATTATATTATTGATCTTGGACCACATGCAGGTCGCTTGGGTGGTGAAGTTGTTTTTGCCGGAACTCCACAAGAAATGCTTAATGCCAATACGCTCACTTCGGCTTATCTGAATGGTAAAAAAAGGATAGAACTTCCAGAAAAAATCAGAGCTGGTAACGGTCTTTTTCTGACACTAAAAGGTGCAACAGGAAACAACCTAAAGAATATAAATGTCACTTTCCCGCTGGGAAAAATGATTTGTGTTACCGGAGTTTCAGGTAGTGGAAAATCAACCTTGATAAACGAAACCCTGCAGCCTATTCTGAGTCAGGAATTTTACAAATCCTTACAAGATCCATTGCCATACAAAAGTATTGAAGGACTTGAACATATCGACAAAGTAGTTGAAGTGGATCAATCACCCATTGGTCGCACTCCACGTTCAAATCCTGCCACCTATACCGGTGTTTTTTCAGACATTCGGAATGTTTTTGTAACCTTACCTGAGGCTAAAATCCGTGGGTATAAACCGGGACGTTTTTCATTCAACACGGCCGGTGGTCGTTGCGAAGTGTGTGGTGGAAATGGATATAAAACCATTGAAATGAATTTCCTGCCCGACGTGTATGTTCCTTGCGAAAGTTGCGACGGCAAGCGCTATAACAAGGAAACACTCGAAGTACGATTCAAAGGAAAATCGATTGCCGACGTTCTGAATATGACTATCGATCAGGCTGTTGACTTCTTTGAAAACCAACCTAATATTCTTAATCGAATCAAGACATTGCAGGATGTCGGACTTGGTTACATTAAACTTGGACAGTCAAGTACAACCCTTTCAGGTGGTGAAAGCCAACGGGTAAAATTAGCCACCGAATTATCTAAACGAGACACCGGAAAAACGCTTTATATTCTGGATGAACCAACTACCGGTTTGCATTTTGAAGATATCCGTGTGTTACTCGGTGTGCTCAACCGCCTGGTAAACAAAGGAAATACGGTAATCGTAATCGAACACAACATTGATGTCATCAAAGTGGCCGATCACATTATCGATATTGGTCCTGAAGGGGGTGCAGCAGGAGGAAAAGTAATTTGCACCGGTACGCCAACCGAAATCGCTAACCACAAATCCAGCGAAACCGGAAGGTTTCTGAAAATGGAGCTAAGTAATTAAAATCCGACGCCAAGGTGCTAAGTCGCTAAGAATATAATTATTAGCGACTTTGGGACTTTGCGTGACACAAAAAAATAAACTACTTTTGTCATATCATTTGAGCTAGAACAGGACCATTCACTTAACTTGTTGTAAATTTGGCTTTCAAGTCCCTTTTAAGGGGTTTAGTGGCCACTAAATAAAAAAAATATGGGGGACTTAATCAAAAAGAAAGTACTTTTCATTGACCGCGATGGAACTATCATAACCGAACCACCGATTACCTTTCAGGTTGATACACTCGAGCAACTGGAATTTTTGCCGGGGGTTTTACGTAACCTGCATTTTATCCGACAGAAGCTGGATTTTGAATGGGCATTGGTAACGAATCAGGATGGATTAGGAACTGAAGTTCATCCGCAGGAAAACTTTGACCGTATTCAGGCTAAATTTCTTCAAACACTGGTCAACGAAGACATTTCTTTTGACAAGATATTTATCGATAAATCTTTTCCGGAAGATAAGGTCCCAACCCGAAAACCGGGAACGGCCATGCTGACAGAATACTTTTCAGAAAAATATGATTTGGCTGATTCATTTGTAATTGGTGACCGGATAACTGACGTGGAACTGGCTAAAAACCTGGGATGTAAAGCTATTTTGATTAGCGATGACTCTGAAATTTTAAAAGAACTGAATTTAGCAGAATTTTGTGCATTGCAAACAAGCAGTTGGGATGCAATTGCTGAATTTCTGTTTGCCGGAGAACGTACAGCCACTGTGAAACGTACCACCAAAGAAACAGATATTCTGATTGAACTGAATCTCGATGGTTCGGGAAAATGCAACATTGATACAGGTCTGAAATTCTTTGACCACATGCTGGAACAAATCGGCAAACATTCCGGTTCTGACCTCACCATCAAGGTAAAAGGTGATTTAGAAGTGGACGAGCATCACACTATTGAAGACACGGCTATTGCGTTGGGTGAGGCTTTTGGAAAAGCATTAGGAAATAAACGTGGTATTGAACGCTATGGCTTTTACCTGCCTATGGACGATTGTTTATGTTCGGTGGCACTGGATTTTGGTGGTCGTGCCTGGCTGGTTTTTGATGCAGAATTCAAACGCGAATATATTGGTGATTTACCAACTGAAATGATTTACCATTTCTTCAAATCGCTGAGCGATGCAGCACGCATGAATCTGAACATAAAAGCAGTGGGCGATAACGAACATCACAAATTGGAAGGCATTTTCAAAGCATTGGCCAAATCGATAAAAATGGCAGTGAAACGTGATATTTATCAATATGAACTGCCAAGCACCAAGGGAATATTATAGTCCTTAATGTTGTTTCAATGAGTAAATTTGTAAAAACTTCGTATATTTGCAAAATAAATTATAGTGTATGATTGATATTCAAAAACAAGTAGCATACTGGCAAAACGGTGCTATCGATGATTTGGAGTCAACAAAGATACTTATCACAAATAATCGATTGTTGCACGGATTGTTTCTTTGCCATTTAGTTGTCGAAAAATCAATTTAAGCTATTGTTGTCAAAGCAATGAATGAAATTGCTCAACGCTCACATAATTTATTATTTCTGAGCGAGATGGCAAAACTGGAATTTGAAGAAGATGATGAAATCTTCTTAGGAATACTCATGAAATACCAACTTCAGGGAAGATATCCTGACTACAATCCAATTTTACCAGACAATAACAAAGTGATGGAATATTTAAATCAAACCGAAAAAGTAATGACATGGCTACAAACGAAGTAATAGAATTGTTGCGGAAATATGTTACACTATTAAATACGGAAGGAATTTCAGTATATAAGGCTTATCTTTTCGGGAGTTATTCAACAAATACTGCAACGGAATTCAGCGATATTGATGTAATGATAGTTTCAAATAGTCTTGAGGAACCCGATGATAAAGTGACAGGAAAAGCATGGAAATTGAACCGCAAAATTGACAGCAAAATTGAACCTTTTTTAATTAGGCTGAACAAGTTTAATGATGACAGTAGCTCTCCAATTTTAAGTACGATTAAATCAAAAGGAATTCTAATCTCCTGAAATGAAATTTCTTCGAATAATTTTCCCATTCTTCATTATTACATTCTTATCTCAGTATGTTTCAGCACAACCATCTACTGTTGAGCGACCACGATTGGTAGTGGGCATCATGGTGGATGGCTTGCAGCAAAAACACATTGATTTGCTGTGGAACTACTTCGACCCGAACGGATTCAAAAAAATCATCGGACAGGGAGCAAATTGCCGGAATGTTTCGTACAACATAGTTTCGGCTGGAAATGCCTCCGATATTGCCACCGTAATGACTGGTTCAATACCTTATTACAATGGAATTGTAGGTAATAATTATTATAATAGAACTGAAGATGAAATACAGTCGATTATACAGGATGATGACCAAATTGGTATTGGAACGAAGCAAACCTTATCAGCTCACAACTTATTAGCAAGTACGATTAGTGATGAGATTATACTTGCTAATCCTGGAAAATCGAAAAGCTACGCGGTGGCTTTAAGTCCCGAAGAAGCGATTATGCTGGGCGGTCATACCGCTAATAGTGTGGCATGGATGGATGATATAAACTATAAATGGATTACAACAGGATATTATTCCGACGGACTTTCGCATTGGGCTGATGAGATGAATGTGAATGGCGTTTTCCAGAATTATATGTCTCGAACCTGGGGGCCTTTATACAACATTAATACCTATTTGTCAAAACCAAATCGTGAAGACAAAAAATGGGGATTCTTTTATGATCCCACAACAAAAAAGGGCAAACATTCACAAGCTTCCATTCTGCGAACAACACCAGCTGCTAACGGTTTGGTTACGGAACTTGGATTGAAAATTTTAGAAAATGAACAATTAGGTACAGATAGTCAACCGGATATTCTGTTGTTGCAATTTACAGTTCGCACCCCATTCGAGAAAACAACTTCGCTTCAATCGGCAGAGAAAGAAGATATTTACCTTCGACTTGACAAAGAAATTCAGACTATATTACAGAAAATTGATACCAAGGTGGGCTTGGACAGAAGCTTAGTTTTTATGTTTGGCAACCAGACTCAGGTTCATTCTCCAACAGAGTTGGGCGAAAATAAAATTCCTGCCGGATATTTTAATGCCGATCGATCACTGGCTTTGCTGAGCACCTATTTGATGGCTATTTATGGCCAGGAAAAATGGATTTCGGGCTATTATGGCAAAAACATTTTTTTAAACAAAGCAAAAATTGAAGAGAAAAAACTGAATTTTACCGATTTTCAAAAAACTGTTGCCGAATTTATGCTTGATTTTGAAGGAATTCAGTCCGCAGTTCAATCGTCACAAGTGCTTAATTTAGTCGGAAATTCAAATTCAGAAATGAGCAGAATAAGAAATTCAACTAATAAAAACTGTGTTGGTGATATCATATTAACTTTATTGCCGGGTTGGATTGAAGTGGACAATAAAAATAATCCGGTTGGTGAATCAAATTCGATTGTTTCGTACACACCACTTTACTTCTTTGGTTGGAAAATAAAACCACAAACTATTTTTGCATCCTATCAAACTACTGATATTGCTCCAACTATTTCCCGAATACTTGACATTCCGATGCCAAATGCCTGTATTGGGAAGCCGATAATTGAAATAAACCCCTAAAGGGAATGATTTTATGAAATATGATTTTGACGAAATAATTGACCGCAGCAATACCGGGGCTGTTAAAATTGAACGATGTAAAATGCTTTTCGGGACCGAAGATGTATTGCCACTTTGGGTTGCTGACATGGATTTTCGCACACCTGATTTTATCTTAGATGCTATACGTCAGCGGTTGGAGCATCCGATTCTGGGCTACACCATGCCGCCAAAAAACTTTTATCCACTGACTGTGAAATGGATAAGCGAACATCATAATTGGGATATAAAACGTGATTGGGTAGGTTTTTTGCCGGGCATCGTTCCCGGATTGGCTTTTGCTGTACAAAGTCTGACTGAAGTGGGTGATGAAATTATTGTTCAATCGCCGGTATATTATCCCTTTTTTCATGTTATTGAAAACAACAAACGGGTAATGGTCAATAATCAGCTGAAAGAAGTTGAGGGTAAATTCGTGATGGATTTGACAGATTTGGAACAAAAATTTACGTCTAAAACTAAACTTTTCATTCTCTGCAATCCTCATAATCCGGGTGGACGTGTTTGGACCAAGGATGAACTGCAACAATTTGCCAGCGTTTGTGAGAAACATAATGTGACGATTATTTCAGACGAAATACATGCCGATATGGTCTTGCCGGGATGTACTGCTCACACAGCGCTTGCAATGGTTTCTGAGTGGGCTGAACAACATACGGTGACTTTTATGGCACCTACGAAAGTGTTCAACATGCCCGGATTAATCAGCTCTGCCTATATTATACCAAATACTGAACTGCGTCTGAAATTTGCTAAATTCCTGGAAGCTTCAGAGATGAATGCAGGTAATATCTTTGCATACATTGGCGCCGTGGCTGCTTACGAAAACGGCGAGGTATGGCGACTTCAAATGCTTGATTATGTTCATGCTAACATAAAATACATTGCTGATTTTCTTAAAAAATATGTGCCACAAGTGAAACCTATGATTCCGGAAGCTTCATTTTTAGTATGGCTGGATTGCGAAGAATTAGGAATGGAAACCGATGAACTGCATACGTTCTTCTCCCTGCAAGCCGGATTAGGACTAAATAAAGGAACTGTTTTCGGTCCCGGTGGCGAATACCATTTGCGCCTGAATGTAGCTTGTTCGCGTCGGATATTGGAAAAGGCCATGAAGCAACTTCTTTCAGCAGTAAACGGTATGCTGTAAGCAGCAAGTAGTAAAAATAAATTTGTGAAATTCGTTTTAATTCGTAGAATTCGCTTTATTTCGTTTTAATTCGTAAAATCAGTATTAATGGACGTAAAAATTGAAACTTCGTGGAAAACTGTTCTACAAAACGAGTTTGACAAAGAGTATTTTGCCAGGCTGACTGATTTTGTGCGACATGAATATAAAACCCGACTGACATTTCCGCCGGCATCGCTAATTTTCAATGCTTTTGATCAATGTCCATTCGACAAAGTGAAAGTGGTGATTATCGGTCAAGACCCCTATCATGGTGACGGTCAGGCACACGGTTTATGTTTTTCAGTGTATGATGGTGTAGCATTTCCACCTTCCTTGCTCAATATCTTCAAAGAAATAGAACGCGATTTGGCAAAGCCTTCCCCAAGCAGTGGAAATCTGATTCGTTGGGCGCAACAAGGTGTTTTATTGCTGAACGCCACATTGACTGTTGAGGCTCACCTTGCAGGTTCACATCAAAACAAGGGTTGGGAAACCTTTACTGATGCAGTTATTCGAGTATTGGCAACCGAAAAAGAGCAATTGGTGTTTATGCTTTGGGGATCTTATGCTCAGAAAAAGGGAGAATTTATTGATTCAAAACGACATTTGGTGCTCAAGTCCGTTCATCCTTCTCCCCTTTCTGCCTATCGGGGATTTATCGGAAACAATCATTTTTCGTTGGCAAATAAATACCTCAGAGAGAACAATCAATCTGAAATCAATTGGTAAAATTATCATTTGATTAAATAACAAACCAGTATTTAACTATGCTTGAAGTAATAATCAATCAATCAATCAATCAATCAATCAATCAATCAATCAATCAATCAATCAATCAAT
>JBAWXD010000098.1:0-13150 GCA_037144275.1 Paludibacter sp.
GTACCCAACGTAATTTTACAGGTTAACTCATCCGGTTGAGTTCCTACTCCCAGAAAAGTCATGGTTGTATATTGACTGCCAAAACTGTACTGAATATTGGATGAGAATGTGTGAGTGCGTTTTATTGTTCCTGACACATCACCGGTACCACTTACTGTTGCAGAAGCACTGAGCATGCTAAGCGTAAAACTACCCATATCCAGTGTTCCATGTGTTGCATCCGGGTTGACACTGCTAAGAGTCAATGTGCTATTAACCGATAAATTACTTGTTGCAGTTACACCTGCTGCATTGTTTATTGTCAGATTATTGAACGTGGTTTGTCCTGAAATGGACTGAGCCGAAGTGCCTGTGAAAGAAACTGTTCCTGAATTTGATGTGAACGTTCCATTGTTATTCCAGTTTCCCTTCACATCCAGACTATATGCTCCTGATGTACTCAGACTGGCACCATTGATTATTGTAATATTATTACAGGTACCTCCCGTTGAGCCAATTACCGGATAATTAGTAATTCCGGCAGGAATGGTCACATTCGAAGTTGAAGTTGGAACAGCATTGTTACACCAGTTGCCTGCCGTATTCCAATCTGTACCAATACTTCCAAGCCACATGGCATTAGTTGAACTACAATCACTTTCACCAATATAGAAATCGCTGAATCCGGTTAATCCGGTGCATGTTATTGCATTGCTGGATGGCGTAGTAGTCGAAGTAGTATACCAGGTTGAACCATTTAATTTGCGTACCACTAAATTGGCTAAAACAGGACTACCCACTTTATCGTTATCGTTGCAGGTAAATGTGGCATTATAAGAAGTAAAACCGGATACAGCATTATTTTCGATATTCCATTTTCGGTTAATGTATTTTGTCTGACTTAAACCTGATGCAAATGGAGGTTGAGCAACAGTTGTATAGGTGTCCAGATAGCCTGATCCGCTTACTGTACCTGCAAAGCTAATTGAAATAGGTGCATAATGAGTTGCATCTCCAATTGGAAAAATCACAGTTGGTGCTGTTGTGTCGGGCACATATAAACGGAAGTTACCATTTATATATCCATTTGTTCTGATTAATGAACCCGAAGCGGCTTCAATAATATGACTGGCAGTGGTTGTAATTACTCCGTTTGTAAGTCGTAGTGTATCACTTACCGCCATATCACCATCAAGATATTGGATTACATTCTGACCCGCATTATTCCATGTAAAGTTTTCAAAGCTTTGATTCAAGCCAGATAAAGCTGTATTTGTAATTCCTGTAACCTGACAGGTAGATGGATCTCCTCCGTTTGTAGCCCATGAAGCTACAGGTATATTTCCACCATTCATAGCATGAATATACTTTCCACCATGAATGTCAATCGGATATGCAATATCTGTATTCGTCAACGTGCCTCCTGAATTTTGTAAAGTGCCTTCTACATGGAGGTTATAATCATTATCGAGACCATTAACTACATTGTGATTTATTGTTAATGAACCACTACTTGAGATATTCAATGATCCATAAACTAACATACTAAAAAATGTTGCAGTTGTATCTGCAGTAAGTGTAATTCCTGAAGGAATGCGAATTACATCGGTTTCTGAAAAATCATTATTGCTCGGCAATTTTACCGGATTTATCCATGTTGAACCTCCATCAGTGCTCTTTCTCCAACCATCAGTTGCAACCCAGTTTTCAGTTGTAATTGGTTCATAAATGGCAGCATCGATTACTGCAAAACCATCGCTGGTTCCAACCAGACCTGAAGTTTGTGTTGCCGTTAAGGTTGCAATAGCATCGTACACCTGATTAGGAGCATTCCATGTTGTGGAATTTAAAGTCACAGCATTAACCGTTGTCTGGTAGGTACCGGTGGTTATAGTTCCTGTTGGAGTACCTAGCAGTGTGGTATTTGTTGCCGACAATGTAAATGGAACATCGCTCAGAACATAGGTTGGAATACCACTGCTGTTTTGAGATTGTACAGTTACAACAGTACTGGCTGAATTACGAACAGGAGTTGCGGGGTCAATGGTTAAGCCAAATTTTGAAGCATCAAACACATTGTCGCTACCCATGGCAATAAATTGGTTGGTAGTATTGACATTCGTAATATTTCCCGTTGCCGAAAAAGTAGTTCCATTAACCGTGGCTGGAGTATAGTTCCAGAATGTACCAGAAAAAAGTCCCAGTTTTGGATATGTTCCTGCATTGAAATTTGTTTGACCTTCGACCGAATTATAGGTAAATGAAAGCGTTACATTAGCTGTTCCCACATTATTCTTATACAAATACCACTTGCGATTGACAGATTTAGTGTTATCATTTGCATTGGTTATGGCATCATCGGATACTCCGAGGTAGAAACTGTCGCCACCCCCCGAAGTGTTGTTTCTGACAATGGCCGGGTTATAGGCTGATTTACCAATGGGGAAAGTTTTTGTAATATTATAATCAACATATTGAACCAGTCGACCAGTACCGGTAGTTTGGACGTAGCTTGTTGCACTTCCGCCACTTGTTGATCCAACAGTCAGGTTGTAGGAAGAAATATCTATATTTCCTAATGTCATTGCCAGGGTACCTGAAACGGTTGTCGCAATACCCAAGGTTACTAACCCTGTACCGTTTTGGGTAACATTATAAAATGTTGTAGGGTTCGTTCCGGCAATTGTTTGTGCTCCTGCACCGGTCAAAGAGATTGTACTTGTGTTTCCCGTGAAAGTGCCATTGTTTGTCCAGTTGCCTTGAAGAGAATGAGTATATGACCCGGCACTAAAGTTTGATGATATGCTAAGATTTCCAACAATTGATAATGCTCCGGTTGCTGTAGCTGTACCGCTAGCACTGAAAATCAGATGATTGAAATTACTTGTACCAATACTTTGAGCTGAAGTTCCATTGAAATTAATGGTAGAGCCAGTTGCAGTAAAAGTTCCAGTTTTTGTCCAGTTTCCGGCAATATTATGAGTATAGGCACCACCAATAAAGGTAGTTCCTGAACCAATATTTACGTTAGCACCAATTGTTAGACCTGTTACAGCTGTTGCAGTTGCGGTTCCACTCAAACTGAAATTTGATAAAATTGAAGTCGTACCGCTTTGTAATGTTTTTGCCGCACTTCCGCTTAATGTTAAGCTGGAATAATTGTTGGAATGAACGGTTTGTGTAGCTCCGGTATAATTAACCGTATTGACATTGGTTGTTGCGGTTAGTGTTGTAATTCCTGAAGTTCCACCAATGTTTAGAATAGAGCCTGTACCCTGAATAATTGAACCAGTACCTGAAAGTGCAGTACTAACAGTTAATGTTCCATTGATTGTATAACTGCCACTAATTGTAGTGTTTGGGATGGATATTGCAGTTGATCCACTTAATGTTTTCGAACTGCCACTAAATGTATGAACTCCGGTATTGCCTGTGAAGGTCGTAGCATTATTTGTCAGATTTCCGGCAATGCTATAGCTTGAGATTGCTGTTTCGTTCCACACCGATCCGGCATTGAGTGTAATATCACCGGTAAATGATTTTGCTCCGGTGCTTCCATCTGTATAAGTGCCTGTAATATTTGTTGTTCCGGTTACACCCAATGTAAATGTTGAAGCAGTAGCTAATGATGTTCCACTTCCAATTGTCATATTTCCTGTTACAGATAAATTAGCGGCTGTAGTTGCAGCGGCAGTTCCGCTTAATGTAAAATTATTTCCAATGCTTGTTGTTCCTGATTGCATGGTCTTGGTACCGCTTCCTGCTAAAGTCAGATTATAATAATTAATAGAAGCTGTAGTTTGAGCTGTTCCGTTATAATTAATGGTACTTGTTCCTGTTGTAAATGCTCCTGCAGAGTTCGTAACACTTCCACCAATATTAAGTGTACCTGATCCGCCATTAACAGTACCGTTTGTTCTTGTCCAGGCTCCTGTGATAGTGTGTGTCAATCCTGTACCAAGATGTAATGTGCCACCTGCGGTATTGTTAGTAAGTGTAGCTGCATTTAAATTACCTGTTAAAGTTGCTGTTCCTGCCGACTTGTTACAGATAAATCCACCAAGAGTAGTCAATCCGGCAATATTTTGAGCACTAACTGTTCCATCGACTGTTATGGCAGAACTTCCGGCAGTAAATGTACCGGCATTTATAAAATCTCCATTGAAAATCAATCCATAATTAGCTGTTGCAAGTTTTGCATTGGCATTAATATTCAACGCCACATTTGTACTGTTGCCTAATTGTTTTGCTCCACTTAGGGTAATAAGACCAATATTCTTGATGATAACTCCTCCGGTGGCAATAAATGGTGAAATCCATTCAGATCCGGTCGAAAAAGCATTAGCTGTATTATATTGCAATGTTGCTGCTGCTCCAAAAGCAGGAGCTGTAGAAACCGATGAACCTTCCATAGAAAGAATGCCATTCACAGTTGGTACAGTTGTCAATGTAACAACGCCTCCCAGTGTAAGGGTTAGATTATTGAATGTAGTAGTACTAGAACCTGAAATGATTTGCCCCACAGGATCTGAAAAAATAACTGTACTGCTGTTAGCGGTAAATGTTCCATTGTTTGACCAATCGCCGTAAACATTTAATGTATTAGTACCTGAAATAGTCAGCGTAGCTCCTGATTGAATGGTAATTCCGTCGCACACTGCAGCTGAACTAATAGTTGGTTGTCGGGTAGCAGCACTGGGTATTAAAACACTGGTAATAGCAGTAGGTATGCCGCCACACCAGTTGGATGCATTATTCCAGTCGGTACTTAGAGTCCCCGACCATGTATTTGTTCCGCAGGCACTGGTTGCACTTACATTCAGTTTACCGGTAGACGCTGCAAAATAAGTCGTATTCAGGTAGGTAACTGTTGCTCCGGTACCTCCCCATGAAATTCCTGCTCCTCCGGTTTGATTAACACCGGCAAAATATAGGTATTGAGAGGAATGGGTCAACCCTGTACCTAAATTCACAATAACGTTTTTGTTGATTGAGAAATTGCTGCTTGTAGTTGTGGCAGCAGTAAAGGTTTTAGTACCTGTACCGCCTAAAACTAAATTGTAGAATGTTGTAGCGGTATTAATTGTTTGATTTGCTCCGCTGAAACTAACAGATCCTGTTCCGGCTGAGAAATTACTTCCGGTTCCTGTCCATGCTGTAGCTGAAGTAGAGTTTAAGGTCAAGGTGCTTGAACCTCCATTTAATGTTCCTGCAGATAAGCTAACATCTCCACTTAATGTATGTGTTAAGCCCGAACCAAGGTTTAATGTTCCTCCTGTTCCATTTACGGTAAGTGTCGAAGCATTTACATTGCCCAGCAAGGTTGCTGTTCCGGCTGTTTTAGTCACACTTACAGCAGCCGTAGTTGAAAAGCCCGAAATGCTTTGGGTGGTCATTGTTCCGGAAATTGAAACAGCTGATGCATTTGCTGTAAAGGTTCCTGAATTGCTGAAGTTACCACCCAACGAGATTGCCCGGTTATTTGTAGCATCGGTATTGAGCGATGCATTCGCATTTATCGTTAATGGAACTGAACTGTTGAGCACTTTATCTGTATTTAATGTTACTTCGCCCGTTCCGGCAATAAGTACACCGCCGGTAGCCGTAAACGGTGTTATCCATTCAGTACTCGCTGTTAAAGCAGTAGTTGAATTATATTTTAATGTTCCGGCAGCACCATAAGCTAACGTTCCGGAGAAAGTATTGGCATTTCCACCATTTTCTATTGATAAAATACCATTTACAGTAAGGGCAGTTCCTGCTGCAATTGTTTTGCCCCCCGAACCACCAAATGTAAGGTTATTAAAAGTTGTATTGCCGGTAATTATCTGACTTGCACCGGCCAGATTTATTGTACTTGTTCCTCCGGTGAATGTTCCTGTATTAGACCAGTTGCCGGTAATATTGTGTGTATAAGAACCACCTGCAAATGTTGTCCCCAATCCGATATTGACATAACCGCCTATAGCTAAACCTACAACAGTGGTAGCTGTGATTGTTCCTGTTGTGCTGAGATTACCTGCAATAGTTGTCGTTCCGGTTTGAAAAGTTTTCGTTCCACTTCCTGATAAAACCAGATGGTAATAATTTGAATTATAAACGGTTTGACCTGCACCTGCAAAATTAACAGTATTGCCGGAGTTTGTTGCATTCAATGTCGAAATGGTGGAAGTACCTCCCAAATTCAGCGTCGAATTTGCTGCCTCTGTCAACGAACCACCCCCTGCTAATGCAGTTCCTATTGTTAACGAATTATTATTGGTATAACTTCCACTAATTGTAACACTCGGAATAGAGCTAATAGTAGAACCATTTAACGACTTAGCACTACCACTAAATGTGTGTATGCCGCTATTTGCAGTAAAAGTAGTTGCATTATTCGTAATATTCCCGACAATAGTATAAGCAGAAATAGCTGTTTCATTCCACACCGATCCTGCATTTAATGTTATGTCTCCTGTAAATGATTTTGCTCCGGTGCTTCCATCGGTATATGTACCGGTAATATTCGTTGTACCGCTTACGCCTAAGCTAAATGTAGATGCGGTAATAAAAGAAGTACCTGTTCCAATATCCAGATTACCTCCTATTGTCAGGTTGGCAGCTGTAGTTGCCGAAATTGTTCCGGTTAATGTCAGATTTCCAACAATGCTTGTTGTTCCTGATTGAAATGTTTTAGCACCACTACCGGTAAGATTTAAATGGTAATAATTACCTGAATTGATAGTTTGAACTGTGCCGGTATAATTCACTGTATTTACATTGACTGATGCTGCCAGGGTTGTAACAGCTGCTGTTCCTGCAATATTCAACAAAGCGCTTGTAGCCTGAGTTAATGTTCCTGCTCCACTTAATGCCGTTGTTACCGTTAAGGTATTAGCATTGGTGTACGAACCGGTGAATGCAGCATTCGGGATAGATGTAATGGTACTTCCACTCAATGTTTTCGAGGCGCCACTAAAGGTATGAACACCCGTATTTGGAGTAAAAGTGGTTGCATTATTCGTAAAATTTCCGGCAATGGTATACGCTGAAACCGCTGTTTCATTCCACACAGCTCCTGCATTCAGGGTTACGTCGCCCGTTAGTGTTTTTGTTCCGGTACTTCCATCGGTATATGTTCCGGTAATACCAGTTGTACCGGTTACACCCAACGTATAAGCAGCTCCCTGCGTAAATGTAGTTCCTGTGCCAACTGTAAGATTTCCTCCAATGCTTAGGTTTGCAACTGTTGTTGTCGAAGCTGTAGCACTGAGTGTCAGATTACCGCCAATTGTGGTTGTTCCGGTCTGAAGGGTTTTGATTCCACTTCCACCCAAGGTAAGATGATAATAATTAGTTGATTTTACGGTTTGTGCCACACCGGTATAATTTACATTATTCCCCGCAGCAGTTGCTGTTAGAGTAGTAATCCCCGATGTACCACCAATATTCAGAATACCCGTTGCTCCCTGTACTACACTTCCTGTTCCCGAAAGTGCTGTTGTGGCCGTTATTGTTCCTGTGTTGGTAAGGGCAACTGTGGTTACCGTCAGTAAAGTTCCAACCGATAATGTACCTGCATTTGTTGAAGCTCCTGTAATGGTCACTTTTGGAATGGAGGTAGTAGTCGAACCGCTTAAGGTTTTACTTGTTCCTTTAAATGTATGGACTCCTGTACCCAATGCTGAAAATGTGGTTGCATTATTTGTAAAGTTTCCGGAAAAGTTATAGATATTGATTGATCCATTGCCGATTGCCGGTTCTGTCCAAACTGTTCCGCTATTTAAAGTTACATCACCACTAAAAGTCATAGTCCTGGCTGTTCCACTGGTCGAAGCAAAATTGATAGTTCCGCTTATTGAAGTCGCTCCCAGAATAGTTAAGTTTCGGTTTACATTAAAAGTACCTCCGGAGTTAATGGTTAATGCTCCCAAACTAACCGTGACACCGGTGGAAGTCATATTCAGGATTGCAGCACTTTTGATTGTTACCGACCCAGTAGAAATTTGTGTAATTGAAGTAGCAATGCTCACATTCCCGGCACCGGTAGTAGCAATGATTGCCGTATCACCTGCAGCAGGAATTGCTCCACCTACCCAGGTTGATGTAGCTGACCAAAGACCTCCAGCTGCAGTACTGGTTTTGGTGGCCGCATTCAACGGTGTTGAAAATATTGTAAATATAGCCAAAAGACATAGAAAGACCAGCTTGAATCCGGTTTTCCAGTTGTTGTTTTTCTCTAACATATCCACGTTCATTTTGTCTTGAGGAAGGTTTCTTCCAACGATAGCTTGTGTTTTCATACTATGAATGATTTAAAAATTCGAAATGAGACTAAAATACACTCTATTTTAAAATTGACAAGCAAAGATAAACATCTGAATAATAAGCCACTGTAGCATATAATCCAATCCATGGCAGTTTAAATGCTACAGATAAAAGCATTATATAATGCTTTT
Organism: Paludibacter sp.; assembly: GCA_037144275.1. GTDB lineage: Bacteria > Bacteroidota > Bacteroidia > Bacteroidales > Paludibacteraceae > Paludibacter. Next base: position 8,421 of record JBAWXD010000098.1, read on the forward strand.
AAAAGAACATTCAATTTTATTCAACCAAAAAATCATTCAGTTTAAGTATTTTGCTGATTGAAAGTGTTTTAAACAGCAAATTCAATTGAAGAGAAAAATGTATCCTTTTCAAAATGTAGTACAATATTCGACTTTTTGTAAGAAAATGTCGGGTAGGAAAATTTTTATTCTACAAACAAAAAAAAGCCGGGAAATTTATTTAATAATTCTTGGCTTAATTTTAATATTCTTTCTGCATTTATAACTCATTTGTAATCAAATCAACAAAAACCAGAAGCGCTAACGGGCAATCTTAAAGGTCAGCATATAATAGGCATTAAAAAAGTAGTATCTGATATCATGGGAGTATCATAGTATATAGCCGGAAATGCAGCTGTAATTGAAAAATTTATCTGAACAAACTTTATTACTAATTTGTTCTATTTATTAGTTAAGTATTCATTTTAATTCATAACTAGTTGATTAAGGTTCCTTTCGGATTTGGCGAAATCCGACTTACATTCGACAAATTGCTCACAAAGTATTTTACTTTATCTGCAATTCATCGATTACAATTATACTTTCAGACAAAAACAGTCAGCAACTCTTTTAATTTGTAATCCATGAAAACAACTACTCAATTTTTATTTTGTTTGCTAACATCTTTCCTGTTAGTAACCTCCGCAAGCTATTCTCAAACCTTGACGCCAGATTTTGCTATTAACTTTCTGGCAGGTAACGAAGATGAGATTCAAAAATCAACTGTTGACCCAAACGGTAATCTGTATATCGTTGGTACTTTCAAAAGCCCAAAATTGATATTCGGAACCGATACGCTTACAAGGCAAGGCACAAATGATGTTTTTTTACTAAAACTCAATGCCGATACCAATGTCGTATTCTGCAAATCGTTCTACAACAATGCTGTTGCAAAAGTAACAGGTATTGTACTTGACCCCGCCGAAAACATCTACCTGACAGGTTATTTCACTGATTCTATCCGGTTCGATGCATTTGCTTTTAAATCGGTTAAACCCTATTCATGGGCAAACAGTTCATTTGTGCTAAAAACAAATTCAATCGGTACTACCCTTTGGGCAAAATCATTTGGAGGAAATTCATCTTCCAACTCTATAGTTATAGATAATCATTACAATATCTATATCAGTGGGTGGGTTGGTGAAAGTTTCAGCATTACTGAACCGAACAATGGTGGTGTAACTTTTACTGCTAATCCAAGCAATTTAAGCCGGAGTTTTATGCTAAAAACAAATACAAATGGACGTACACAATGGCTTAAAAACTACGGTGGAAATTTAATGATTGACAAAGAACAAAAGCTCTATTTTGCCGATAGTTACATGGATAGTATTTACCTTGAGAACTATGTACTCAGAACTTTTATCAACAAAGAAAATCACAATGTATATGTGGCTAAAGCCGACACGAACGGACATGTAATCTGGGCAAAAAAATTCTGCGAGGGGGAACATGCATTGCTCAATGGAGCTGTTATCGATACGGTTACCAACACCCTATTCCTTACAGGTACTTTCAAAACAGACTCCCTGACTTTTGATAATGTGATTATTCGCAATCATGGCTATGCAGATATTTACATTGCCAAAATCAACACCCAAGGTATAGTGCAAGCGGCCAAAGCCATAGGAACCAATGAATCAGAATATTCGTGGGGACTTACAAGAATAAGTTCGAATTATATGGCATTATTGGGTACAACCTTTGGCGACAGCATTGTATGGGGAAACAACATCATATACGGAGGAACAAACCCGACTGGATTCGGTGATATGTTTCTTGCCGTATTTGACAATGACATGAACCCGGTTTGGGGAAAAGGCTTTCCGAAATCATCAGGTCAACAACTCAAAGGTATAGTAGCTGATGGAAATAAGAGCGCTTATGTAGTAGGTGACTTCTGTAACACCAGCACCAGTAACAAAGTTAAAGACTTTTCTTCGGGTGCAACAGGCATAGTACCAACTTATATCGACAAACCATCGCTTTATCTAGCGAAATTTAAAGTCAGCAGTGGATCATCCAATTTGTCCAATATCTCCTCTGAAGTCATAAGCATTTATCCAAATCCGGCATCCACTTATCTGAATATCAACTTTGGAAACAAGGATGTGCAAAATAGCGTACAGATCACTTCCATTGATGGGAAAAGGGTTTATGTGAAGTCACTTACAAGCGGATTCAACGCTATTGATATAGCTTTCCTTCAGAAAGGGATGTATATGATCATTGTTAAATCGGGGAATAAACTTACAATAGCAAAACTTATCAAAAATCAGTTTTGACCCTTGCTGCGACAACGGGATTATTCTTCTCAAAATGTAGTACTTTGTTCGTCTTTTTGTAAGAAAACCTAGGGTAGAAATTTTGTTATTAATCAAACAATTTAAGCCCTGAAATATCAACTATATTTCAGGGCTTAAATTTAATATTCTTTCTGCATTTATAACCAAATTACAACCGAATTAGCGAACAATTAAAATCGATATCGGGCACTTAAGCAAATTCCATCGTAAGTAGGATAAATAGAAGGTGTTAAGTAAAGTCCCGGACGATAATCTATTGACAATTGTAATGGAAATTCAAAATTATATTCTAGTCCTATTTGTCCCAAAACGCCTACCCCGAATGTTACATTAGGTGAATTGAAATTATAAAACCCCAAACCAGCTCCAACACCCCAGTACCACGAGAATCCTTCGTATAACTGTGGAAGAGGTTTAACCCACTGATATAATCCATTAAGACCAAATCCCCAACCGTTCAAACCTAAATCAAGTTCCAACCTGTTAGTACCTAGCGGTTGCTGATAAGATACTTCGGCACCATAACCTGAAAACCCGCCAAATCGTACACCAATAGCTTTTTTGTCAACCTGTGCATTTAATACACTTATAAAACCTGCTACAAAAATGAGCATAAGAATAATTTTTTTCATGATTTTACTTTTTAGATTATTATTCAAACATTAATAAATCCCGATTTGCAAAAATAAACAAAATATGGAAACAAATAGGCTAAACCTTTTGTATATTTTCAATATCAATAACATAAGTTTTTTTTATCCAAAAAATATATATATTTTTGCCTAGATAAATTTCCTGTAATTAACTCTAAATATAATAATAAAATGAAAAAATTAATATTGTTTTTAATTCTCTTTTGCAGTTTATCAGTTTTAGCTCAAGATAAAATATATCTTAAAAACGGAGAAAAAATTAATGCTAAAATATTAAAAGTTACTGAAGAAAAAATTGAATATAAAAAATTCAGTAATTTAGAAGGTCCAACCTTTGAAATATCAGTTAACAAAATACAATTAGTTGTTTATCAGAATGGTGAAAGTCAGATGTTTAACACAAACATTAATAATAATAATAATATTATACAAAATGAAATATCAACTTTTGCAAACAAAAATAGAATAAATCTAGATTTATTAGCCTATAGTCTAAATGGACCGACTTCAATTTCTTATGAAATATTAAATAAAAACGGTTCGTTGGGAATTGAAATACCAATAAATGTATTATTTAATTCTGGTGGAGTTAGTGGTATTATGACTGGTACTAATTTGAAATTTTATGTTGATAATAATGCACGTGGATTTTATATAGGACCTGCCTTAGGGGTTGGAATAGGCAATTTTAGTTATTTGAGCACTAGTAATCTTAATTATCTTGGAGCATATTTAGGACCTAAATTAGGTATTCAATATCAAATTTCTCAACTTTTTGGTATAAATTTAAGTGGGACAGGCGGATTAATTTCAAGCTTTAGTTATTTCAGTCCAACATTATTTTTTTCGTTTAATTTAGGGTTAAATTTTTCTTTTTAGAATTGAAAAAATCAAAAACTAATCTGCAGCATATTAGATCCAGAATATCAGTCAGTTAGAATTCTACCAAGTTCATTTTGTTCAAAAACAGAAAGCAGTGTTTATAATCGTACAAGCCGAATATTTTTTTATAAAAGTGTGAATCCCCAAATCCTTAGCGGAATAGCTGACTTGCTCAGTAAACAATTTATTACGTTGACAATTTATCTTTTAAAATTGCAAACTAATTCATCCCTGAAGAAAACTAATTTAAGATTTAATGTTTTTTATAAGTCAAAAATCGGATATTATAATTCCTGAAATTAATTATCTTTGCAGACAATTGATTAATCAAATTTGAGCCTGTAAATGAAAAAAATGGTTTTTGCCAGCAATAATGCTCATAAACTGTCTGAAGTTAAAGCCATTCTGGAACCAGAATATAAGATTATCAGTTTGGATGAACTGAAATGCTATGATGAAATTCCGGAAACCTCTACTACTTTAGAGGGGAATGCGTTCATTAAAGCCAGGTTTGTTTTTGAAAAATTTGGATTAGATTGTTTTGCAGATGATACTGGCTTAGAAGTGGAAGCACTGAATGGTGAGCCCGGAGTTTATTCGGCACGTTATGCCGGTGAAAACAACGACGCAAAAAAAAACATGAATAAGGTGCTGGATTTAATGGGAAACTCAGCGAATAGAAAAGCCTGTTTTCGGACTGTAATTGCATTAATACAAGCAGGAAAAACTATCTTTTTTGAAGGGAAAATTGAGGGTAACATTAGTTTGAAACCATCCGGAAATAGTGGATTTGGTTACGACCCTATTTTTATACCGGAAGGGTACAATCGCAGCTTTGCAGAATTGAGCAGTGCTGAAAAGAATTTAATAA
>JBAWXD010000099.1:0-13112 GCA_037144275.1 Paludibacter sp.
AACCGTGTTCAGAAACGACTTCTATTGGAAAAAAATCTGAAAGCAGAATCTTATCAGGTAGGTGAAGAATCGTTGAATGTTTTAAGAGAATTTGAAGATATAGAATATGGCGGTTAAACAATACGAAATCTGGATTGCTGATTTGAATCCTCAGATTGGAACTGAAGCAGGGAAAACACGTCCGGTTCTTGTGGTTCAGACTAACTTACTGAATAAACTTCCGCATCCCTCAACGGTAATTTGTCCAATTACTACCAATGTGAAGAAAGACGTTGACATTTTGCGGGTTCATTTAAAAAAAGGAATGGCTAATTTACAACAGGACTATGACATAATGATTGACCAGATTCGGGCAATTGATAACAAAAGATTGCTGAATAAAATTGGGGAACTACCTAAAAACTTGGTTGATAAAGTAAAAGAGAATGTTAAAATCATTATTGATTTGGAGTAAAATGAATAAAATAAACAAAAAAATTATTTTTGTAATTTTCGTATTATTTACTTGCCAGCAAAGTAATAATGCTCAAACCATTAAATACTCCACCTCCTGGTTTGGCCCGAATGCTAATCCTGTTCCCGAATTTACCGATGCCCGTATTCCGGCAAAAACAACTATCAGTTTAATGGGTGATTATTATTTTGGGTATGAAGATCAAACCACCAACGGCTATGTGAAAGTAGAGATTCCTCTCCTGCCCGAGGGAGTTTCGTTGAAACTGTGGTCAACTGTGTTGGAACATTTCAATACCTCCGATGAATTAATGCAAGTTCGGGGTGCTTCTAAAGCTTCGGGGTTTGAAGGTGGTGATGTATATGTCCAAACCCGAATTAGACTATTGAAAGAACAAAATTCGCTTCCCTCAATTATACTCAACAGTACGTTGAAATCTGCTTCGGCTAAAACCGTAACAACCCGACGTTATTTTGATACACCGGGATATTATTTCGATGCGGAGATTGGCAAATCGTTTTATACAAAGAGTAATTTTATTAACGAAATACGATTGGTTGGAAATGTGGGATTTATGTGTTGGGAAACCACCAATAGCACCCAAGATGATGCAACAATGTACGGAGGAAAACTGATAATTGGAAACACTGGCTGGAAATTAGAAAATACAGTTTCGGGTTATACTGGCTGGATGCATTCCAATCGGTATTATTCAAGCGATTATGGCGATTCACCGATGGTTTATGCTGCCAAATTCACTTTAATGTCTAAAAAAATTGAGTATTTTGCTCAATATCAATATGGAATTACGGATTTTCCGTATCATCAAATCAGGGTGGGAGTGAGTTTTCCAATAGGAGCACTAACCCCTGATTTTAAATAGCCAGCACACAGAAAATACAGATTAAACGGAAATATTATATTCTGTAGATTCCTTGTAATCCGTGTGCAAATATAAAGAAATGAAAAGAGAAGAAATTGAAATCATGGCTCCGGCCGGGTCTTGGGAAAGTCTTTCAGCAGCCATTAAAGCAGGTGCCGATTCAGTATATTTTGGTATTGAAAAACTGAATATGCGCAGCAAATCCAGTAGTAATTTTACAACTGAAGACCTGCGTGAAATTGTTCGCATTTGCAAGGAAAACAAAGTAAAAAGCTACCTGACTGTCAACACTATTTTATATGACGGTGACCTTACTTTGATGCGCGAAATCATTGATGTAGCTAAAGAATCAAAGGTTTCGGCGGTTATTTGTGCCGATGTGGCAGCGCTGATGTATGCCAACACGATAGGAGTGGAGGTGCATCTTTCCACACAATTAAATATCTCTAATGTTGAATCCCTGAAGTTTTACGCACAGTTTGCGGATGTGGTGGTACTGGCACGTGAGTTGAATATGGAGCAGGTTTCGGAGATTTATCGGGCTATTGAAAAAGACAATATCCGGGGCAAAAATGGGGAGTTGATTCGTATTGAAATGTTTTGCCACGGTGCCTTGTGTATGGCGGTTTCGGGTAAATGCTATCTGAGTTTGCACGAAAAAAATGTTTCGGCCAACCGCGGTGCCTGTAATCAGATTTGCCGGCGGGGTTACACAGTAAAGGATAAAGATTCGGAAATTGAGCTGGATATTGAAAACGAATATATTATGTCGCCCAAAGACCTGAAAACAATCGGGTTTGTAGACGAGATGCTGAAAGCCGGTGTGCGTGTTTTCAAAATTGAAGGACGGGCGCGTGGAGCAGAATACGTAAAAGCGGTAGTGGGTTGTTACAACGAAGCCATTGAATCGGTGCTAAACGGGACGTTTTCTGACACAAAAGTGGCTGAATGGGATGTCAGGCTTAGCAAGGTGTTTAATCGTGGATTCTGGAACGGCTATTACCTTGGACAACGCCTTGGCGAGTGGAGCAAGAACTACGGTTCGGAAGCCACGTATAAAAAGATTTACGTGGGTAAATGTAGCAATTTCTTCCAAAAGCTTGGAGTTGCAGAATTTTTGCTCGAAGCGCAATACCTTGAAGTAGGTGATGAAATACTGATTACAGGCGAAACTACAGGTGCTTACGAAGACACCGTAACCGAAATGCGAGTAACACTTGAACCGGTTGAAAAAGTGGATAAAGGAACGTATTTCTCAATGAAAACCAATGAATTAATACGGCGAAACGATAAATTATTTAAGATAGTACCCACGGAACATGCTAAAGAAAAAACGGAGTAATTTCCGCTTTTTCTTTAGGGTTCTGTGCTAACTCACCTGAAAAAATTATTGCCAATCTTAATCTAGCAAAAGGAAGGTGCTACTCACCTTTCCTTTTATGGTATTCCATTTAATCATTTATTTTATGAGGTGCGTAGCACCGTTCCACTGGTAGCTTTTCAATCATTAAAAAAATAAGGTGCGTAGCACCGAACCAGATATTTATTCAAAGAATTCAAACACATATTTCTCATCAAATTCAACATTATTTTTCTTTAAAATCTCCATATATTCTTCTCTGAAAGATTTCTTTTTATGATGATTTTCCTGATGAATAATATAATTGATTACAGTTTCAACCTGCTATTTAGAGTGAGTAAAAGCCCCATATCCATGTTGCCATTCAAATTTAAAGGGTGTTAATCTATTTACCTTTATCCAATGAGAACTGGAAGTTTTAATGTCTTCAACTAAAACAGGTACTAAGTCACTAAGATAATATCCTATCAAAATATGAATATGGTCGGGCTGTGCATTAATGGCTAATAGTTTGTGTTTCCTGTTTTGTATGATAGTAGTTATATATCTTTCGAGATTGTTTTTCCATTCTCTTTTAATCAGAGCATCTCTGTTTTTGGGTGAAAAAACCAAATGAAAATAACATTGAGTGTAGGTATTTGCCATAATTTGGTTCGTATTTTTATTCTCTGTAAATGGTTCGGTGCTACGCACCTTATGTTAGATTTTTTCTAATATTCTACTAATAGTATGGTGCTACGCACCTTTTTTCCAAATTATAACTAACGTTTTTTATATTGCAGGGTCGTAGCACCAGACAATTGGTATTAGCAAAAAAAACGTTACAAAATTAAGTGCATGGCACCTAACCTAATTGTAATAGAAATATTAAAAGCAAAACTTCGCTAATAATTCAGATACGTAATCTTACAAATTAGCTTCGTATTTTCCTTCACTTCAAAAATCCACTTTTTGAAAGCTGGTGGTCCAAAATTTGCTAAAGGATTATTGGAGTAACCATATCCTTCTTTCGGTATAATCAGCATTTTGGTATCAAGTTTTTTGTTTTTATTCTCGTCGTGAATGTAATTAAAACCATATTTTCCGGGTTTTATATTATCCATCACAATAACGCATTTATTGTTCGTAATAAGTTCAGTACCAACTTTTAAACTTTTCTGGTTTTGATCAAAAAGTTCGTAAAGCAGGTTGCCATTGTTGTTTCGCAAACCAGAAATTTCAACTGTCAAGGTAAATTGAGCGAAAGTGCTGAATGGCAGGAGAAATAAAAGGAGTAGTAAATTTAATTTTTTCATATAAGTAATTTTTTTATAACTAAATTATACTTAGGATAATTTTATATTTAAACCAGCATGAAGAAACCAATCTGAAGAATTTTGTCCAATAATAAAACTTTTTGAAATACCAATTACCGGATACACAGAACCATTGGCAAAAAAAGATTGTGTGTATCCAAGCGATAATCCTGCATACGGTCTTAATAAATCTTCCTCAAAACCAATTGCTAAAGTTGCAACACCTGCTAATGAAAATGGAAAATTACTTTTTCTATAAAATACTTGTGTGGTACCCATATTCAAGCCAAGTATTTTATAATTATTGAACAAATTTCCAATTGAAATTCCTATTAATCCTTTAAGTCCATTATCATTCTTTGAATTATTAAAAAGATATCCAAAATTAGCTTGAACGAATTCATTATTATCTATTTTGGAATAAGAACCAGAAAAAATCAAACCATTTTTTAAATACAAACTCAATCCTCCTGTTTTTGTTTCTGTTTGTATACTATTATTAAAATTTAATGAGCCAGAAAGAGTTAAACCATTTATGTTTCCAAAAAATTCTTCCTGAGAATAACCTGAAAGTGTAGTAAGTATTCCTAATACAATTAATGCAAATTTTAATTTTTTCATATCCTATTTATAAATTTTTTAACTGCAAATATAAATAAAATTTTAAATAAAAAAGGTTCAATATGATTTTTTTATCTATTGAACCTTCTATAAATTTCAAAGTATTTTTTCTAACTCATTTCCAACATCCTCAAAATAGGTTTTACCGCTTTTAGTCTTACTTCTTCATCCACCAGTATTTCTGGAGTTTCGGTTAAGAGGCAGTTATATAGCTTTTCGAGGGTATTCAGGCGCATAAAGTTACATTCGTTGCAGGCACAGGTGCTGTCGTTAGGAGGTACGGGAATAAACTCTTTATTCGGATTGTGTTTCTGCATTTCGTGAAGTATTCCACTTTCAGTAGCTACTAAAAATGAATTGGCAGCTGATTCGGTAGCGTAATTCAGTAAAGCTTGTGTACTTCCAATAAAATCGGCCATCAGCAACAACGGACGTTTACATTCCGGGTGAGCTAAAATGAGTGAATCGGGATGTTCCGATTTTAGTTTTATCAACTTTTCAACAGAGAATTGTTCGTGTACATGGCATGCTCCATCCCATAATATCATCTTACGACCTGTTACACTGTTGATATAATTTCCTAGATTCCGATCCGGGCCAAAGATTATTTTCGCATCGTTGGGAAACTGATCGACAATTTTCTTAGCATTGGTAGAAGTTACCACCACGTCAGTCAGCGCTTTTACGGCTGCTGTGGTATTTACGTACGAAATGACTGTATGATCGGGATGAGCCTTAGTAAATGCCTCAAACGCGTCGGCAGGGCAGCTGTCGGCCAACGAGCAACCGGCATTCAAATCGGGAACAAGAACTTTTTTGGTTGGCGAAAGAATTTTGGCTGTTTCGCCCATAAAATGAACGCCACAAAGTACAATAATGTCTGCATCGGTTTTGGCAGCTTTCTGAGACAGTGCCAGACTATCGCCAATCACATCGGCAATATCCTGAATATCGCCCATCTGGTAATAGTGAGCCATAATCACAGCGTTCTTTTCTTTTTTGAGTCGGTTGATTTCCGATATAATCTCTAATTTATTCATCAATTTGAAAAGTTTGAGGTTTGAAAGTTTGAAGAGTTTTCAAACAATTCATTATAATATTATTCTTTTAAAATTTTTCAAAAAACTTTATGAAGATAATAATAGGGTGTTGATAAGGTTGATAAATATATTACGAAAAGCTTGTATACTATTTTATTAAAAATCAGGGTTCATCTTTCAACAAAAAACAGATACTCTTTTACCTGAATAGCAGAAAAATACATACTTTATCAACATCCTGTTAGTAACTGCAAAGTTAGAAAGTTTTTGACAACCTAAATGCTGATAACAGTAAAAAACCGGTTAAAAAATAACTGTAAAAAAACTGCTAACTAATTTGGTGATATTAAAACAATCGATAAGGGAATGTGTTTTTGAAACCTGCAAGTTTATTTTAAATATTTCTTTCAGTTGTTTATCAACACTTATCAACAAGTTTTAAAGCAATAGTAAACGGCAAGCGGCAAACAGTAAGAAAAAACCGCAAAGATAATTGATATTCAACACTTTGCGGTTTTTAATTTAAATTGGTTTTGAACTTATTTTGTTTCAAAATATCCGTTTACTTTGTACCAATCGTAGGCATCATCAATCATTTTAGGAACAGAAACAAGCTTATAACCGAGTTCTTTGATGGCTTTTGAACTATCGTACCAGGCATTAATCGACATATAACGGGCATTTCCGGGATCCATTTCGGGAGCTTGTCCGGTGAACCTGGAAATAAACTGCATCACCCAACCGTAAAAGACAAAAAGACCTCGACCTAAAATCAAACCAGGAGCTTTTTTGTTAAACTTTCCGGCAATTAAATCGAATAAAGCTTTGTAGCTAATATTTTCTCCTGCACAAATATATCCTTCGCCCGGAATACCTTTCATTGCGGCAGCAATTTCGGCTTTAGCTACTTCGGTTACGTGGCAGAAACTGGCTCCACCTGCCGGGCAACCGGGTACTTTCCCATCGCGAAGTTCAAAAAATAACCTTCCATACTGTAGCGTAAAGTCATAAGGACCTATCATGCTGCCGGGATAAACCACCACTACTTCGAGCCCTTTTTTATTGTATTCCAATACCCGTTTCTCCCCTTCACGTTTCGTGTCGGAATAGTTGTAACCCGCATTGGCAAAATTATATTCTATCCAACTTTCATTAGCCAAACCGTCAGGGTTACAACCAAAAACATCCACTGTGCTGGTGTGAATTAATCGTTTCACCTTATTTTTCAAGCAAGCTTCAGCTACCATAGAGGGAACATCGGCATTAATTACTCGTTGTTTTTCAAAATTTTTATTCCAAAATGAAGTATCTCCCGCTACGTGAAACACATAATCGCAACCCACGCAGGCAGCATCTAAATCAGTCTGAATGCTAATATCGCCAGTGATAATCTCAATTGCCAACGCGCTGATGTATTTTGTGTTCGAGTTTTTTCGGACAATTACTTTTACTTCCCAACCGGCTTTAACCAGTTCGTGAACCAGATTTGTTCCCAAAAAACCACTGGCACCTGTTACCAAACATTTCATAGTATTTAATTTTTAATTTTAATATTTATCCATATATTAACCCAACCACCCATAAACGCAAACTGACAGGAAAACGATTGAATAAGAAACAAATAAGCTTATAATCGATACCCGGAACAACTGAAACCTTCATTTTCTTTTTCAAAATCTGAGTAACAATTTTCTTTGCCACAACTTTTGCTTCCACACCGTTTTGTTCGTCTTTTTCCATTTTACCAACCGATTTTTTCATCTTGTCAGCATAGGCAGAATCAGCGGATCGGGAAGCAACAGTATATTTTCGGGCAGCTGTAAATTCAGTTTTCGTATCGCCCGGAAGTATTGAACAACATTGAATACCAAAGGGTTTCAATTCCAACGCTAATGCCTGCATAAATACCATCAGTGCTGATTTTCCGGCAGAATAAAATGCCTGAAATGGAATGGGTACAATAGCTGCAACAGACGAAGTGGCAATGATTTTGCCGTAACCCTGTGCACGAAAAACCGGTATGCAAGCTTGAATAACTTTTACCGCACCAAAAAAATTTGTCTCAAACTGATACAGCATTTCTTCAGAAGAAGTATCCTCTATAGAACCGGCAACACCGTTTCCGGCATTACTTATCACAGCATCTAAGTGCTTGTTTTCTTTTAATATTTGTGCTACGACTACAGCAATTTCTTCCTCTTTGGTCACATCCATTTTTACATGAATTATCTCCCCATCACCCAGCTCTGCTTTATGTGATTTACCCCCTCTACGAGATGCTGCGTAAACTTTAACTCCCTTATTCATAAGTTGTTCGGCAGCTGAAAGACCAATTCCGGAACTAGCTCCGGTAATCAATACTACTTTTGTTTCCATTGTCCCAGTTAATATTTTGGTTGCAAATATACTGAATATTAAATTCATTCTTATTTTTGATTACAGAATTTAAATAAAGATTTGCTACATTTGCAACTCATCCTGCTAAAGATACTTAAATGAAGGTGTTAGTAACTGGTGCAAATGGTTTACTAGGGCACAGTGTGGTGTTCGAACTACTGAAACGAAACCATAATGTTAGCATCATTGTGCGCAGTAAGCAGAATATATATTTTGACCTTAATGCGGTTCAGGTTCATATTGGAAATTTTACGAATTATGAACAACTTAAATTGGCCGCAGAGGGATGCGACGCCATAATACATATTGCCGCCATTACAGCCACCAATTTGTTATATTATAAAGATTATCAAAAAATTAATGCTGCTGGAGCGAGCTTAATTGTACAAGTTACTGATGAACTTAATATTAAGAAGCTGGTTTTTGTCAGCACGGCTAACACGGTGGGTTATGGGAATCAGATTCAATTAGCCGACGAAACACACCCGATTAAATTTCCTTTTTCCAACTCGTTTTATGCTCAAAGTAAAGCGGAGGCAGAAACGATTTTTGTTGAAGCATCTAAAAACCCCGAAAAGCATATTGTCATTGTCAATCCTGCTTTTATTATTGGCGCGTTCGACGCAAAACCAAGTTCAGGAAAAATGATTCTGATGGCCTATAAAAAGCTCATCATGTTTGCTCCAAAAGGAGGAAAAAACTTTGTTGCGGTCACGGCAGTAGCCTCAACTGTTTGCAATGCGCTTAAGCAGGGCAGGAGTGGAGAGCGCTATCTTGCTTCGGGCGAAAATATTTCGTTTCGGGAGTTTTATGCCTTACAAAAAAAAATAGGAATGTATAAACAGTGGTTGATTGATATTCCGGATTTTATATTGATTCTTGTTGGAATTGCCGGCGATATTTTACGTAAATCAGGAATAAAAACCGAAATTTGTAGTATGAATATCAGGCAGTTAATGGTTAGGGAATATTACAGCAATGAAAAATCAAAAGCAGAACTAAATTTACCCGAAACCAATTTAACAGGAGCCGTAAAAGAAGCCATTGACTGGTTTAAAGAACATAAACTGATTTAAATGTAATAATTCCCAACTCATGAAAAGAGTTCTTCTTTTCTGTTTAACCTTTTTGTTTTGCTATGATGCTTTTGCTATCATCAAGCCAAAACGAATCGAATCCATTCCATTTGAATTGGTTGGAAGCTATGTAGTTATAACGGTCCGGATTAATGATTCTTCACCACTTAACCTCATTCTGGATTCAGGCGTCAGAAATACGATTATCACCGAATTGCAAGCAGGCGATCGTATTACCCTCAATTATTCGGATGTAAAAGATTTAATGGGGCTTGGTGGCGGAAACCATCTCGATGCTTATATAAGCAACTATAATACGTTGAAAATAGGAAGTTTAAAGATGAATTATAAAACTGTTTATGTGCTTCAGGAGAATGTTTTCAACCTATCGAAACATACCGGAACAAAGATAAACGGGCTTATCGGAGCTGATTTTTTTCAGGATTATACCGTCGAAATTGATTATTCCTCCAGGCGGGTTCGCTTTTATCAACCCACTCCTTTTGACCCTCCTAAAGGCTATGGAGTATTGCCTGTCACCATTGAGGCACAAAAACTATTTGTTGAATTTTCTGTTTTAAATACAGACAGTAGTCGTCAAAAAGTAAAAATGCTTATTGATACCGGTGCTGAACTAAATGCCTGGTTTCAAACAATAACATCCGAATCGGTTCATCTGCCTTCGAAGTGGATTTACGGAACGATTGGAGAAGGATTGAATGGTATAATTAGCGGAAAATACGGACGTATTCCTGAAATAAAAATAGGTGATTTTAGTTTGAAAAATCCGATTGTTTCTTTTCCGGATTCTGCTTCAATTTCGCAGATAATAAACAATTCGAAACGTGACGGGACGATTGGAAGTCAGTTGTTGAGTCGGTTTAATCTGATTTTTGATTACAATCAGAAAAAACTTTATTTTAAACCCAATGAGAATTTCAACAGAAGGTATTCGTACAATATTGCCGGAATAGAAATTGTACAGTTGACCCTATTTTTACCAATAACAGAAGTGTTGACTGTTTGGGCAGGTTCTCCGGCTGCATTAGCGGGAGTTTTTCCCGGAGATAAAATACTCGAGATTAATGGGGAACGTGCAATATCCATGTCAATAAATGAAATAAGAAAGATTTTTGAAACACCTTCAAAATTGCCTCTAAAACTGATATTAATGCGTGAATCAAAAGAAATTCCACTAAGCATTGATATGTCTGACAAAATTTGAAAAATGTATGCAAAAAAACAAATACAATACCATTAAATTAATGAAATACTGTGTTTTATTGTTTTTCATTTCCTTGTATAAGCCCGGTTTTTCTCAGGTTTCAGTTGATACTTACTTCGAAGCCGGAAGCACGAATGTTTCTGCAGGACTTTATGGGAATTTCTCGACTCAGATTTCCGCTCGGCTTGGAAGTTTTTCTGTTTCAACAGGCGGATTATTGAATTTTTCGAATGCGAACACATACGTGTTTTCTGCTTATTCATTACAGGTAACAAACGAGTTCAAAATTCTAAACTTTCCGGTCAATATAGCTGCATTTTATTTATGGAAGCCATTTTCAGAAGATTTGAGAGAATCTGATTTTGGTGTGTTGGCAAAATTCCGAACCAAACATTGGGGGTATCAATTGGGTATTAATTCACGGGTGTATTATTTTACACATGCCGCCCGACAGAAATATAATTTTGCTGATTCTGTTGCAACTTCCATTTGGGAACCTTTCAACCTTATGTATCGTCTCAGTTATTACCATTCAATTGGCCCAAAATGGGATTTCGAAGCTTGTGTCACTAACTTCGACCGTTACCTAATTGAGCAGGAAACCAACCCGATGCTACAGGCAAAATTCAGCTATAAAATGAATAATATATTGTTGTTTTATAGTGATTTAGGATATATGCAGGCTGGATTGCTTAATATGCGAGTAAATACCTTTGGTTTGTTTTTAAGGGGAGGTGTAATATGGAAAATAAATTAATCAGATCTATTCATATTTTGGTTGTATTCATGACATTCCTTTTTTCGGGATGTTCTTTGAATGTTGATATTGGAGGTTTTTTCTTTCCTGCCGATTTAATTGATTCCCGTTTCAAACAATCGGAACAATGGAATAGCAACCATCCTTTTAAGCAGCTGACCGTAATTTCAGAAGATTACCAGATTTTGGTTGCAGGTGATAGCCACATTGGCGGTTTCGCTGAAGTTAGTCACTCAGAAGGCTTGAAAAACTTTACAAAGTTGGTAATTGAGGCTCAAAAGCCCGAAAATACTGCTTTTTTAATAGTTGGCGATGTAGTTTCCGGCAAGAAAGAAGATTATGATTCCTTAAAAGCTTATCTTCCGGATTTCAATAAAACACCTTATTTTTTGCAGGTTGGTAATCATGATTTGTTTTTTGACGGTTGGAAGACTTTTTACAGCTATTTTGGTTCTTCTACATATTACTTCAGCATCAAAACTCCCACTGTTTCAGATCTTTATATATGTCTTGATTCAGGCAGTGGAACCTTAGGTGTGAGTCAGTTAGCCTGGCTGAAAAACGTACTGGAAACCAAACGGGCAAATTATCGGAATTGTTTTGTGTTTTCGCACGTCAATTTTTTCAGAAATCGTCGTACAGGTTCTACAAATCCCCTGGTAGATGAACTTTACGTGCTAATGGATTTATTTTCCACTCATCGCGTTAATATGGTAATTTCAGGTCACGATCATGTTCGTTCGTTGAATTACTTTGGATTTACAACTTATATAACGATGGATGCCTTACTTGATGCCAACCCTAATGCCAGTATTTTGAAGCTGACTGTATCATTAACAAAAACGTCGTTCAGTTTTATGGATTTGAACTAAGAAAATTATTATTACGAGTATTTTTTTCACAAAATGTTACTAAAAGTAAATCTAACAGGTTGATTTTCAATTAAAAAATCAGCCTGTTAGATTTAAGAAAAATTATTTCAGCACCATTTTTAATTGATTTTCAATATCACCCGGTGTTGACATGATTTTTGTAAATGTTCCCATTGTTAAATCTGGAAATGATAGAGCAATCCGAAAGCGACCATGAAGCATAATCACTCGATTATCGTCAACCAGCACTTCGTAGGGCAGAAAAGCGGTATGTTTAGGTTGTCCTAAGTCGATAACAGGCAGGAATTTACTCTCGCCCTTTTCCCCTGAAATAGCGAAATTATACAAAGTTGTATTTTTGCCTGCAATGCTTACTTTTTAAACCATTTTTATGCCGGAAACTCCTTTCTTTAAATTTCCATCTATTTTTGATATAGCAGTA
The DNA here is from genome assembly GCA_037144275.1 of Paludibacter sp. Classification (GTDB taxonomy): domain Bacteria; phylum Bacteroidota; class Bacteroidia; order Bacteroidales; family Paludibacteraceae; genus Paludibacter. Next base: position 12,423 of record JBAWXD010000099.1, read on the forward strand.
TTATAGCTATCAAAACGAGCAAGTTCAACCACATCTCCAAAATAAGGCATGGCTATCATGTAATGATAATTTTGCAAACTTTTAACAGAAACACCATTTTTGGACCCAAACGATTTACCCATAAATTCATTCGAAACTTTCATTGCACTTTCGATATGAGCATTTAAAGTCGAATAATTAGTGTTTACTTTTTCAAAATCGCCTCTGAAGTATGCATTTCCCCAATAAAAAGGGTTAGTATACGACACGACTGTTTTGCCATTTTCGGATGTAATTCCAACTCGTAATGTGGCTGCAAAGCCCGTTAAACCACCGATTTTTTTTATGGCGTTTTCAAGTTCAATGGAACTAATAACCAGAATTGCACGGTTTTTATCATTTGCAGGTTGATAGTGTCCCACAACTTTTATTCCATTTTCTTCTAACTGTTTAATAACCTTCTCTTGAGTAGTTGAAACTGTTTCAGTTGTTTCAAAACCAATAATATACGGTTTTAAATTCTGAGCCGAAACCCAATAGATACAAAGCAGTAGCATCCATGTAATAGTTGTTTTTTTCATGATTTTCTATAAGATCTCGTGTTTTTATATTTTATCTTACCAGTTAAGGTGACTAGACTCGTTCCATGCTGGGAGCTTCATATAAAAAATCGATACAGTCTAACGGCACCGCTGTAGCAGGTAGCAACGT
>JBAWXD010000100.1:0-12895 GCA_037144275.1 Paludibacter sp.
AATCACCCAAAAAGAAACCGATAAATCCAGAAAGTCCCAACCAGAACCACTGATAACTCGTTGCATCAGTGGGAAAGAAGATGCCTCTGCTGACAAAAGTGGTTATTCCCAAAAATCCGATTGCAAAAAGTAATCGAATGAAATTGACTGATAATGAGCCGATTTTATGACCTGCTTTTTCAAAAAAAAGTGCGCTCATGGTCCAGCACACTGAAACGCCTAATGCGGCAAACTCACCTATATGCGATTGAAACACCTATTTATTTACGATTTTAGATTGCTGATTTACGATTGGAAAATCAGATTTATCTGATATAATTTTGCGACAAAGATAATGCAACTAATTTAGAATAAGTCAAAATGAATGTATATTTATACATACGGTTGGAAATTAATAGTTTAGACGATTTCTATCGATGCATTGCAATGAAATACAATAAATTAGCTACCTTTGCAGAACGTATTGAATAAGTAATAAAATTTGTAACTTTCTTATTGATAACCGCTTACTTTTTACTGAAAACTGAAATTTTGTGCCAAAAGAAGATTATTTATTGAAGTATCTTGAAAAACTGAGTCGCGTTATTGCGGCTATGTTTGGATTCAGGGATAAAGGTTTTCCCGAAGATGCAATTCGTTTGGCAGATAAAACCTATAAAGAACTGCTTGATTTCAAACTGGATGAGTTGGCTGTAATGCCACTTGAACGATTCATTGATTTAATCCGGCAAAAAGGATACACTTCAACCTATCTTGAAACGTTGGCAAGGTTGGCTTATGAAACCGCTAATTCACTTGAACTGACTGAAAATGAGAGTTTTGTACAAAGCTTTTATCTAAAGACTTTACATATCTATTTAATTATGAATGAAAAAGATAAAACTTTTTCGTTTGAACGCGAGATGATAATTTCGGAACTTAAAGAAAAAACTACAACATAAAAATGATAAACTACAAAAACAAACAACGTCCTGAGAAGGATATGATTTTTGGTATTCGTGCCGTTATTGAAGCCATTCAGGCCGGTAAAGAAATTGATAAAATTCTGATGCGTCGGGATATGACCAGTGAATTGTCGCGCGAATTGTTTGCAGCACTCAATGGTTTGCAGGTTCCTGTTCAGTATGTTCCACTGGAAAAACTGAATAAACTGACCGTAAAAAACCATCAGGGAGCTATTGCTTTCATCTCACCGGTTGCTTATCAACGCATTGAAGACATTATTCCGGGAATTTATGAAGAAGGTCGTATGCCTTTTATCGTAATATTGGATGGTGTGACTGATGTTCGCAATTTTGGTGCCATTGCCCGTACCTGCGAATGTGCCGGGGTGGATGCCATAGTTATTCCAACCAAGGGTGGAGCTTCAATAAATGCAGATGCTATAAAAACATCAGCCGGAGCACTACTTTCAATACCTGTTTGTCGTGAGGAAAATCTTGGAAATGCATTGAAGTTTTTAGTTTCTTCGGGAATCAAACTTGTTGCAGCCAGCGAAAAAGCAACAAAAAACTATACAGAAGCTGTTCTTTCTGAACCAATCGGAATTATCATGGGATCGGAAGATGAAGGTGTTTCAACGGATCGCTTGCGACTTTGTGATGAAATGGTGCGCATTCCAATGCTGGGAACTATCGATTCATTGAATGTGTCGGTAGCAGCAGGTGTATTGATTTATGAAGCTGTGCGTCAGCGGGGAATTGTTGATTCATTAATGGGTTGATGTGATAATATGATAATGTGATGATTAGATAATGAAAATGCTATAATCACTATTTCACATAATCAACACATCACCACATCATCACCTTATCTAATCATCTGATTACAAATGACTGTTCTATACGAAGATAACCACATAATAGCCGTTAATAAAACCTGCTCAGAAATTGTGCAGGGCGATAAAACCGGTGATGAACCGCTTTCGGAAACGATAAAAAAGTATCTGAAAGAGAAATATAATAAGCCCGGAGAGGTTTTCTGCGGGGTGACACATCGGCTCGACCGTCCGGTGAGTGGTGTGGTGCTGTTTGCCAAAACAAGCAAAGCTCTTACCCGCCTGAACGAAATGTTCAAGAATCAGGAAGTAAAGAAAACATATTGGGCAATAGTAAAGGAAAAACCTGCTCAACCGGAAGGTAGATTGGAACATTTCTTACTTCGCAACGAGAAGCAAAATAAATCGGTAGCGCACGACAAAATGATTCCAAATGCGAAGGCTGCGGCATTAAGCTATAAACTCATTGGACATTCCGATACCTATTTTCTGCTCGAAATACGGTTGGAAACCGGTCGTCATCATCAGATACGTTGTCAGCTGGCTAAAATGGGCTGTCCGATTAAAGGTGACTTGAAGTATGGTTTTGCACGTTCCAATCCGAATGGTGGCATTAGTCTGCATGCACGTAACGTGGAATTTATTCATCCTGTTTCCAAACAACTTATCAAAATAACTGCACCTGTGCCGGAGGATGATAAACTTTGGTTAGCTTTTGAGAAAATGGTTTGAAAGAATGTCACACAAGGTCGCTAAGACACAAAACAGTGGATTTCATTAAATTGAAATCCACTGTTTTTACTTTGTTTTGATGAAAAATAATTTGCGATTTAGCGTCTTTGCGTGAGATTACAATTTCTCAAATACTTCTTTCGCAAATGTTTCCAATCCGGGATCGCGCGCACCCATTAGAAGTAATACGGTTGGTTTTTCAAAATGTGGCTTCAGTGCTTCAACCAATTGATTTCTGTCTTCAACAAAATAGGCATTCTTTCCCAACTTTCTAATATCTTCAATCAGGTCGTTGGCCGAAATATCCTTCACGGCCGTACCACCGGCATAAAATATCTCGCTCATCCATATTTCATCCTGTGGACGAAGTGCAGCAGCTATTTCTTCCACAAAATCATTGCGCAGGAATCGGGTAGGACCGTAGCCATGAGGTTGAAACCAGGCGATCACTTTAGGAGCAATAGGCTGGCAGGCTGATATAGAAGCAGCACACTTGGCCGGATTATGAGCGTAATCATCAACCAACAGCACGCCATTTTTCTCACCTATAATCTGATGCCGACGGTAAATGCCTTCGTAATGTATCAGCGCATCGGCACAAGTTTGGAAGCTGACTCCCAGTCGGTTTACAACAGCAATGGCAGCCAATGCATTTTCCATATTGTGTTTGCCAACTGTATTCATTTTTATGGTCGTTCCGTTTACGGAGAACTGAATTTCCAACCCATTTTGCACAAAATCAGTTCCTGTAAAACCAGCTTTTGTCGATTTATCATTCGCAAAATCATTATCAGTATCACTGGAAAGCTCGGCAGCTAAACGATTTGAGCGATTGGTGATAAATATTTCTTTGGTGTTATCTCTGAATGTGCCGAAGATTTTCATCAATTCATCAATTTCCTGATGATCTTTATCGATGTTTAGCAATAATCCTATTTCAGGGTGATATTGAACAATTGATCCATCACTTTCGTCGGCTTCAATTACGAGCCAATCGCCTTTGCCCACTTTGGCATTGCCTATTTTACCTTCGCGTATAATACTTGTGAGTCCGGCACCACTAATGATACTTGGTTCAAGACCAACATATTCTAAAATGTCAAAAATCATGGCCGAAGTAGTGCTTTTGCCCGAAGTACCACCCACAGCTATCGTTTTTTTACTTTCAGCAATTAGTGCAAGCACTTCTGAACGTCTCAGAATTGGAATGTTGAGTTGTTTGGCTTTCTGTACTTCGAATACCGTATCTTCAATGGCGGTGGAAACAACAACAAGATCGGTTTGGGCAGTAATACCGCTACCGTCTTGCAAAAAACACTGAATACCTTCGGCTTCCAGTTTTTCTTTGGTTTCGTTGACTGTATCAAGCATAAAATAGCGGTCGCTACCACTTACATTCTTACCAATGCCTTGCAGGTATTGGGCTATGGCACTCATTCCGGTACCGGCCACTCCAATAAAGAATATGTTGTTGAATTGATTTATGTTCATCATCTTGCTAATTGGTCATTTTTTAATAATCTAAGTTCAAAAGTAACTAAAAAATAGAGTTTCAGCAAAAAAAAGATAAATTCATGAAAATAATGGAGACAAATATTTTTTTTTTGGTTGTTTTCGATTATAAAATCCTTCATAAACTTATTAAAATTACGATTAACCATGGTTGGAATATAACAATTAGTTAATTTTCAAACATATTGATATATACATTAATATAATAACAGCATTTTATTAGTATTTATTTTATATTGATATATTTATGACATTACTTTAATCAATTTGAAATCATTTTGAATAATATAAAAGAAAAATAAAGTCCTAATGATAATCTTTATAAAATCTTTATGTACTTTTGTCAGCGATTTTAGATAATTCATTTCAACCAAACAATAAACTAATGGAAGCAGCTCAAAAACAAAGCCATATCAGCAAATTCAGTATGATTGGTGTAATTATCACTTTAGGAATTGTTTACGGAGATATAGGTACTTCACCACTTTATGTGATGAAAGCAATCCTTGGCGCTAACAAACACATTGATGCCAATTACATAATCGGGGCTATCTCCTGTATCATCTGGACACTCACACTGCAAACTACAGTAAAATATGTTCTAATTACGCTCCGTGCTGACAATAACGGTGAGGGTGGAATACTTGCACTCTATGCATTGATACGCAAAAACAAAAAGAAATGGCTTTATGCTGTGGCTATTATTGGTGCCAGTACCTTGATTGCCGATGGAATTATTACTCCTGCCATTACAGTCGTTTCTGCTATTGAAGGTCTTAAAGGTATAAATCCAGACACCCCTGTTGTTCCAATCAGTATTATTATTATTGCTCTTTTGTTTTTTATTCAGCAATTTGGAACTAAAGCAATCGGGAATTCTTTCGGTCCGATTATGGTAATCTGGTTCACTATGCTTGGGGTTTTAGGATTTATGCAAATTACCCAATATTCCCTTATTCTGAAAGCTTTCAACCCTTATTATGCCATTCATCTACTTATAAACTACCCAAACTGGTTCCTCATACTGGGTGCAGTCTTCCTTTGTACTACAGGAGCTGAAGCATTGTATTCAGATTTGGGACACTGTGGAATTAAGAATATTCGTGTCAGTTGGGTATTTGTAAAAGTCATGCTTATTTTGAATTACTTAGGACAAGGTGCTTGGGTTTTGACACATTTAAATAACTTACCGGCAGAAACCAATCCGTTCTACACAATTATGCCTGAAAGTTTTTTGTTTTTCGGCGTTGTAATGGCTACAGCAGCTGCCATTATTGCAAGTCAGGCGTTAATCAGTGGTTCTTACACTATATTCAGTGAAGCAATGAGTTTGAACTTTTGGCCTCGCCAAAAAATTAAATATCCTACTCACGTAAAAGGTCAGTTATATATTCCATTTGTAAATTCTTTTCTGTTTGTGTTTTGTGTGATAATGATTCTATTTTTCCAGAATTCGAGCAATATGGAGGCTGCTTATGGTTTATCCATCACCATTACTATGATGATGACCACCTTCCTACTTGGCTTTTACCTGAAAATGACCAAAATAAAGCCTATTTTTATCATCCCATTTATGGCGGTGTTCCTAACGATTGAATTATCTTTTTTTACGGCCAATATGTATAAATTCCTGCACGGTGGATGGGCAACCATACTCATTGCCGGAGTAATTGCTACCGTTATGTTGATTTGGTTTAATGCACGTAAAATCAAAAATCATCATATGCAATTCTTGAAAATCAACACTTATTTTGATATTTTGAGTGATTTGAAAAAAGATGAGTCGATTTCGAAATACTCTACCAATTTAGTTTATTTGAGCAAAGCAAATCAGAAAACAGATATTGAAGGAAAAATTATCTATTCCATCATCAACAAACAACCCAAAAGAGCAGATCACTACTGGCTTTTACATATCGATCATGTAGATGAACCAACCACATTTGAATACACTTTTGAAGCGCTGATTCCCGACACCTTATTCAGGGTGAATCTCAAACTCGGATTTCGTGTTCAACCGCTTATTAACTTATATTTCAGGCAAATTGTGGAAGAATTAGTTGCTAACAAAGAGTTTGATCTAACAAGCGAATACCCATCTTTAAAGAAAAATAATATCCCGGGCGATTTCCGGTTTATAATTATCCATAGGATTTATAACTTCGAATACTCCTTTAAATTCAGAGAGAAAGTAACCATGAACCTCTACAATATTTTCAAGCATCTAGGAGTATCAGATGTGAAATCGTATGGATTAGACACCAGCAATGTAACAGTAGAATCCGTTCCACTTTTTGTGAAATCGGATTACAAGAGTAAAATTAAGCGTGTAGAAATTTGATTATAAACCCGTTGAAATTTCAAGTACATTTTCACGAATAGCAAAAAACAAAAACGCAAAGTATAGATTATACTTTGCGTTTTTTATTTTATATCGCCCTGTTTGTATTTCCGTACAATTTTCTCCAGTAAGGCATCTTCACCTGTCGAATCGTATTTTGCTTTCAAGTCTTCCTGAAAAACAAGTCCTACGCTATACCAAAATGTAGCAGGAATACCTCCTTTATAGGTTTTTATTAACCCAAAAGCACTTTCATTGGTTTCTCTGGCAATAAGCTTTAACATTAATTTTCCTTGAGAATAGGACATTTTTCGCACATCCTTTTCAAATTGACTAAAAAGCTCTTTTTCAGTTTTTCGAATTAATTTTCGTTTTTCCTGATTATCCTTCATGGTAGCAAGTTGATTATTCAAATCAGTTGTTACTTGTCTCACTTTCATGACATAAGGATATAAAAATCGAATATTTTTGATTGTGCGATAATTATCATAAAAAAACTTAGCATCCGAATATGCTTTTTTGTTATTATCCATCAAAGCTTTCTTAACTTCATTTGTTGTCTGGGTTTGGACCTGTTGCTTTGTCAATGTATCTTCTGGTATTATTATCTTTATTTCTTCAACAGCTTTCTTTATCTCAGTCAACAAAATAGAATCATTTGAAGGCTGCAAAGCCGACTCTTCTGATTCCTTGCTCAAGTCTTGTGATTTATCTTCACTTTTTGAGTAATTACTTCTTTGAGTAGATTTTACAGCTATATTTGCGGATTTTAGAGAAGGCATTGGTGGGAGTGAAAGTTGCTCAAGTAGTTGAAATTGAATGGCTAACTCAGCATCCGTATCGTTTTTGGTAATTGAAGAAAGAAAATTACTTCCGGTATTCATCAAGAGTAAAAATATCAGCACAGCATTCACCAGCAAGGTCAGTACTGCAGCCAAAAAGTGAGATTTATGCTGATAAAAATAATTCATTTTAAAATGCTAAAATATCTTTGAAAAAACGAGTACAAAGATAGGATATATTTTAATTAAAATCCCCAAAAAATGAGTTGTATTGCCCTCAAACAAAAAGATTCACAATCCAATTAAATTCTTTTTGTACCTTTGCTCCACAAATATACAAATTCAAAAACATGACATATATCAGAAAACCAGAATGGCTTAAAACTCAACTTCAAAGCGGTGAAAACTATTTAAAAATAAGTCAGATAGTAAAAACTAACAAACTTCATACCATTTGTTCGAGCGGTCGATGCCCAAATATGAGCGAATGTTGGAACAAAGGAACTGCCACTTTTATGATTTCAGGAAACATTTGCACACGTAGCTGCAAATTCTGTAATACACTTTCAGGCCGCCCGCTCCCACTCGACCCCTTGGAACCTATGAAAATAGCTGAATCTATTCGGATGATGAAGCTCAAACACGCTGTAATTACCTCCGTCGACAGGGATGATTTAGTGGACGGTGGTGCACAACATTGGGCAGAAACAATACGTACGATCAAAAAAATAAACCCCGAAACAACACTTGAAGTATTGATTCCCGATTTTGATGGAAATACGGAACTCATTGACCTTATTATTGCAGAAAAACCGGATATCATCTCACACAACATGGAAACTGTAGAGCGACTGACTCCACGGATTCGTACCAAAGCTAAATATCACACTAGTCTAAAAGTTATACGACATATTTCGAAAAGTCTGGTGGTTTCAAAAACCGGTATTATGGTAGGACTTGGTGAGACTGAAGCAGAAATCCTGCAACTTATGGACGATGCATTGACAAACGGATGCAAAATAATCACGATTGGCCAATATATGCAACCTTCACGAAAAAACATCGAAGTGACAGAATATATAACTCCTAAAAAATTTGCTGAATATAAAGCTATCGGACTTCTGAAGGGATTTCGTATTGTGGAAAGTGCTCCATTGGTTCGTTCGTCATATTGTGCAGAAAATCACATTTAACAATCTCTCCATTTTCGTACAATAAATACTTGCACAAATTACCAAATCTTTGTTTCGTATATTTCTATTCGATGGAAGTTGTTTTTGTCTATTCAAGTTGCTAATATCGATTGATTTTCAATACTTTACTTATTTTGTTTTTAATATAGAATAAAACTATATTGATATAGTTAATCATTTATCCAAAAATAGAGAACCATTGAAAAAAAAACATCTATATTTGTCGTGTAAATCTAAAGTAATTGATTTCGAAAGAGCTCTTTCTTTATTATTCTTCAGTATAGACAACTGACAATCAAATACTTGTTTCAAAACAAGAAAGTTTTTTCAAAAACAAATTCGTTTAGATAAATATTATCTCGCTTGGTAATATTATCGGTTACTAAGTTTTATTTACTCACACGTAAAACTACAGCTTTATGAAAAACGTTCACTTTGAAAATGAATTAGTTGCACTTCAAAGCAACATGCGCAATTTTGCATTCTCACTTACATTAAACCGTGACGACGCAGAAGATCTTTTGCAGGACACAACATTAAAAGTGTTGGACAATCAGGATAAATTTACGAATGATGTGAATTTTAAGGGTTGGGTTCTGACTATTATGAAGAATATATTTATTAACAACTATAGAAAAATTGTTAGAAATCAGACTGTTGTTGATAAAACTGAAGACTTACATCATTTAAATTTACCACAAAATTCAGGTTTTGACAGTCCCGAAGGCTCTTATGCCATTGGTGAAATATCAAATAGCATTGCGGCTTTTGCCGACGAATATCGCATTCCGTTTTCAATGCACATACAGGGATTTAAATACGAAGAAATTGCTCAGCACATGAGTCTACCTATCGGCACAGTAAAAAGTAGAATTTTCTTAGCACGCAAACGCCTTCAGGAACAACTAAAAGATTATCGTTATTAATTTTTATAAATCATTATTTTTCAAAGAACCGGAGCTTTCACTCCGGTTTTTTTGTTTAAAATCAAACTTAATAAGCCTGATTGAAGTTTTGAATCAAAAAAGAAGTATATTTGTAGTTCTCACAAAAAATTGAATTTTATTTTTAAATAATAGATTATGAAGCACTTTCCGCCGTCTGAACTAATTATCAATAGTGATGGAAGCATTTTCCACCTGCATCTGAAACCCGAACAACTGGCAGATAATGTAATTCTGGTGGGCGATCCCGGACGGGTTGAACTGGTAGCAGCTTATTTCGACACACAGGAATGTTCGGTTTCCAGTCGCGAATTCAACACGATAACAGGCACTTACAAAGGAAAGCGGATTTCGGTTATTTCTACAGGTATAGGAACCGACAATATTGATATTGTTATGAATGAGTTGGATGCTCTTTCTAATATCGATTTTCAATCACGCACTGAAAAAACTGATTTTCGGCAACTAACGATTGTTCGGATTGGGACTTCGGGTGGTATGCAGCCTGAGATTCCAATGGGAAGCTTTTTGATTTCAGAAAAATCTATCGGATTTGATGGTATGTTGAATTTCTATGCCGGACGTGATTCAGTAAGTGATTTGGCTTTCGAAGAAGCAATGAAAAAACATCTGGTTTGGAATCCACAACTGGCTGCTCCTTATGTGGTAGATGCTGATATAGAACTCGTAAACCGTATTGGCATGGATGATATGCTTCGTGGCGTAACTATTTCTGCCAATGGATTTTATGGTCCACAGGGACGCGTGTTACGTATCAACCTTGCTGATATGGATTTAAATAATAAGATTGAAAGTTTTCGTTACGGCAAATACAAAATTACCAATTACGAAATGGAAGGTTCTGCCATTGCCGGACTTTCCAAATTGATGGGACATAAAGCTATGACCGTGTGTTGCATAATAGCTAATCGTCGCGTGGAAGCTGCAACTACCGATTATAAACCCTTTATTGAAAATCTTGTTCAAACTGTTTTAGAACGCATTTAACTATTAATTATTAATTTATAATTATTAATTCAAAATGTCAACTATAGCCGCCATATCTACTGCTCCCGGAATCGGAGGTATTGCTGTAATAAGGGTTTCAGGAATTGATGCACTGAAAAATTGCAATTCTATTTTTGTAGCTCAAACTAAAAAGAATAGTCTGATTACACAAAAACCTTTCAGTATCAGCTTTGGAAAAATCGTAGCTCAATCAGATGAAGTTATTGACGAAGTGTTGGTAAGCGTTTTCAAAGCTCCTCATTCTTTTACCGGCGAAGATATTGTGGAAATTTCATGCCATGGTTCGGTATTTATTCAACAGCATATACTACAACTCCTACTGGAAAAAGGTTGTTCGCTGGCTCAACCCGGTGAATTTACTCAGCGGGCTTTTCTTAATGGCAAAATGGACCTCTCGCAAGCCGAAGCAGTGGCCGATTTAATTGCTTCCACTTCTGCCGCTTCACACCGTATGGCTTTAAATCAAATGCGGGGTGGATTTTCGGGAGAATTGCTAAAACTTCGTACCCAATTACTTAATTTTGTATCGCTCGTTGAACTGGAACTTGATTTTACAGAAGAAGATGTGGAGTTTGCCGACCGGTCGAAACTAAAAAACCTGGCAACTGAAATAAGTGAGTTAATTACTCGACTTACGGAATCATTCCGTGTTGGAAATGCCCTTAAAAATGGAATACCTGTAGCCTTAGTCGGTGAAACAAATGTTGGTAAATCCACATTACTGAATCTGCTGTTGAACGAAGAAAAAGCCATCGTTTCTGACATTCACGGAACTACACGTGATTCGATTGAAGACTCTGTTGACATCAATGGTATAAACTTTCGCTTTATTGACACGGCAGGCATTCGTGATACAAAGGATAAAATTGAAAATATGGGAATTGAGCGAACCTATCAAAAAATAGAGCAAGCCGCGATTGTCCTCTGGCTGATTGACTGTACTCAGGTAAGCGAGCATATTGAATGGCTTACCGACCGCATTGCCAAACGGGCTGAAGGAAAGAAAATAATCCTTGTTTTCAACAAAATTGATAAAATTGCCGAAGATGAACGGGAAGTAATCGGGCAACTTTTTGAACAATTTGAGGGTGAACGAATATATATTTCAGCCCGAAATAAAATTAATACCAATCACCTTCTCAAGGCCCTGGTAAATGCAGCTCAGCTGCCCAAGATTAATTCGGGGGACGTGGTGGTAAACAACATTCGTCATTTTGAAGCCCTTCAAAATGCACAAAAAGCTATCAAGCGTGTGATTGAAGGATTAGATTCAGGTATTTCCGGCGATTTCCTTTCGCAGGATATCCGTGAATGTATGCATTTCCTTGGGGAAATAACAGGTCAGATATCGAATGATGAGATACTTGGAAATATTTTTGGAAAATTTTGTATCGGGAAATAATTAACGATTATTAACTATCAAAATCAATCACAAATACACATTAAAGTCCTGTTTATCAGGGCTTTTTTTGTGCACTGAAATTATTGATAATAATTATTGATATTGCTTTTTACGCATATTTTTGTACCTTTGCTGTACCTTTTCATACGAAAGATACAATATATGTACCTTTAACAAATATATAATGCACACTTTTAGACTATGATAGACTATAGTAGAATATAGTGGGCTTAAAATGGCGAAATAGACAACATGAAATTTATAGAAATACGCAAAATTTGTGAATGGTGTGGTAATGAATTTATCGCATTAAAAAGTAGTACTCGTTATTGTTCTCACATTTGTAATAGTAGAGCTTATAAAGCAAATATTAGAACAAAGAAAAAAAATACAATCGAAAAGCAAACCGATGAAATTATAAAAAATAAACCCATTGCTGATTTTAAAGATCAGGAATTTTTAAAGTGTGCTCAAGCTGCATTATTAATGGGAGTATGTAAACAAACTGTTTATAATCTCATTGAATCAGGTACACTTAAAGCGGTAAGATTATCAAGTAGAATGACAATTATCAGAAGAAAAGATATTGATGCTTTACTTGAAATTGAAATACCCTATGAACCGAAACAGAAAAAAGAGAAAACACCAATTACTGAATTTTATACTCTCGATGAAATTACGGAGAAATTCGGAGTGAAAGTCAGAAGAATCTGGGATATTATAAAAACCAAAAATATCCCAACAACCAAATTGGGAAACAAAACCTATATCAGTCAGAAACACATTGACAACTATTTTAAAAACAAGAACAAAAAACCTCTTCCGGAGATACCAGATTCAAAGGAATTTTATACCATACCTGAGGCTATGGATATTTATCAATTGACAAGAGATGCATTGTATTACTATTGTTCATATTATAGTGTTACGAGGGTTAAAAAAGGCAGAAACGTGGAAATAAACAAAAAGGAATTAGACAAATTATTTGAAAAACCGATTATTGTATGAGTGTAACATTAAGAGAAAAATCAATCAAAGGGGGAGAACAGAAATCGCTGTATCTTGACTTCTATCCGGCAATCAGAAATCCAAAAACAGAAAAAGTAACCCGACGGGAATTTTTGGGTATCTCCTGTTTTCCGCATAACATTTTTTAGTACTTGTAACATTCAGATAATCAATA
>JBAWXD010000101.1:0-12830 GCA_037144275.1 Paludibacter sp.
GAAGTTGAATAAAGGAGCTTCCCTGGTTTTTGTTTCGTCCATCAACGGTAACAATTGTGCATACATTGGAAGTTCGGTTTACGCTGCTTCAAAAAGTGCATTGACGGGCTTTATGAAGGCTGTGGCTCTGGAACTTGCTCCGCGAGGCATTCGGGCTAATTGTATAAATCCGGGAATGATTGACACTGATTTGCTTAGCCATGGCAGTATCGGTGCAGAAGAACTGGAAAAAGACCGCTTGAAATATCCGCTTAAACGATATGGAAAACCGGAAGAAGTGGCTTCTGCTGCTGTTTATTTGCTTTCAGATGCTACCCAATGGATGACGGGTAGTAGTTTGTTGCTTGATGGAGGTTATACGCTTCAGTAGCTCTAAACCCACAAAATGAGTTTTGACATAACATTTGAATAGACTAAAAATACGAACTTAATTCCTCATTGAGCTATTTTCTTATGGAAATAAATTCTGAACATTGGGCCATAATCATTAATCCAAAATCGGGTAAGAAGAATTTCAGACAACAACAGAAATATCTTTTCCTGATGTTGAAGCACGCAGGAATACCCTTTGAATACCGTATGACCAAATTTGCTAATCACGCTTCGAAAATTGCGCGTTATTTTCTTCAAAAAGGCTATCGCAATATTATGATAATGGGGGGTGACGGCACAATGAGTGAAGTTATCAATGGTATTTTCAGTGCTGAAATACCAGATAAAAGTTCTCTGAAAATTGCGTTGATACCTCGTGGAACAGGTAATGACTGGGCTCGTTTCTGGGGCTTGACTACTGATTATAAAAAATCAATTGAGGTATTTTTTAAAGGCAAAATTCAGCCAATTGATATTGGAAAGGTTGAGTATGATATGGAGGGAGTGAAAGAATCGCACTATTTCATTAATTCTATTGGATTGGGTCTTGATGCAGCGGTAGTCAATCTGACACATCGATTAAAAGAAATTTTTGGAAGTCATTCGTTTATGTACACGGTGGCTCTGCTTGGAGCAGTTTTTACGTATAAAGCTCATAAAATCAGAATATTTTCAGACGAGAGAAATATCAAGGATAGTATGTTTACCATGAATGTGGCTAATGGGTGCTATAGTGGGGGCGGTATGAAACAAAATCCAAATGCTTTGCCTTACGACGGTTTGATGGACGTAATGATGGCTAAGAAACCAACGCTATGGGATATAATCACTGCCATACTTCGACTCTTTAATGGAAAACTACTCGAACATCCCGTTATTGAATCGTTTCAGACAAAAAATTTGTTGGTTCAATCCGACAAAGCTGCTTTAATGGAAGCTGATGGAATAATTGTCAATGGATTTTCTCCTTTCAATATCAGCATTATGCCTAATGCAATTCAGATGATTGTGCCATAACAAACTTTTCAGCTTCATCCAATACATTCAATTTCCCCACATCCAACATAGTATAATCAAGCGGTATAAAGCCGGTTATGATTTGTGAGGCTGCGTTTGTCAGATAAAAATCAATGATAGGAAATTTTGTGGGAAACTGTTCCATAACATCAAATACTTGGGGCGAAAGGATTTGAATGCCAGAGAAAGCTAATTTTGTAAACAAAGTCGGTCTGGTCAGACCTTTAGGTTTTGTTTCGCCGTTTTTTTCATTTATCCATCCTTTTAATCGCAAGTCATCATCAAATAGCAGATATCGAAAGGTGTTTCGCTGACTTACTACGAGTGTAGCCAATGTATTAGTGCGTAAATGCTGATTGTATAAACTAGTTAAATCTACATTCGAGAGAATATCTACATTGTGAACCAGAAAGGGCTTTCCGTCATCAAAAAACCAGGCAGCTTTACGAATTCCTCCGCCGGTATCCAACAATTCGTTCCGCTCATCTGATACTTCAATTCGAATCCCAAAATTATCATTTAGCTTCAGAAAATCAATAATCTGATCGGGGAAATGGTGAACGTTGATAATTATTTCGTTGAATCCGTTTGCTTTAAGTTTCCGAATCACATGTTCCAACAATGGCTTACCGGCAATCGGAACTAAGGCTTTGGGTAGATTGTCGGTAAGTGGTTTTAATCGGGTGCCTAAACCAGCGGCAAAAATAAGTGCTTTCATTTTAAATTGATATTATTTCATTGATATGACTCACTTCGTTCGTGATATGATTTCGTGAAATTATTTGTCAAAGTCATTTTTTTGTTTTTGATTCATCAAAAGTGTTTGAGTTTAGATGAAATTATTGAGTTTATACCCTAAGACATTATGTTCGGAATACAGAACAGTATTATCTTCTTCTGAAATTAATTTTCTTCTTTTTGCTTTATCCAATCAGGTTTTGCTTTCATACAAAGAACCTCTGGCTATGTAATAGAAACTTTGTGAGTCCCTATAGGTATTTCGGCCAAAACCTTCACTGATATTAGCACTTACAGAATCGGAAGCCCTTACCCACTGTATCTTTTGCAAAATATTCCTACCTTATTACAAAATCCCAAACCTTATCCGATAAAGTCATCGACAAATTATAAACCTCCAAATCTTCCAGTTTCATTGTAAAAAGTTTTAAAGTAACAATTAATAATATCACGAATGAATTGATTCATATCAGCTTAGGTCATATCAGTGAAATAATATCACGAACGAAGTGAGTTAATATCTTTACTAAAAGGAGCAAATAACTCTTCCTTTTGTTGTTCCCGATGCAGCAGTTCTACTTCTATGCCAAATTTAGCAGAGATATGTTCTGCCATTTTTTGAGCGGAATACACTGAACGATGTTGACCACCGGTGCAACCGAAACTAACCATTAGGTTCGCAAATCCACGTTCAATATATCTGTTTATGGAATTATCAACTAAGTCAAAAGCATGTTCAAGGAAAGTTGTAATTTCAGCATCTGCCTCCAAAAACTGTTTTACAGGTTCATCCATTCCTGTTAAGCTGGCATATTGCGGATATTTTCCGGGATTATGGATGGCCCGACAATCGAACACAAAACCACCGCCATTACCGGAATTATCTTCAGGAATACCAATCCGGTAGGAGAAACTGTAGACTTTTACCAACAATGTTTTTCGCTGTTCGGGCTTTTTGTTGAATTGCTCTAATTCGGTCATTTGTCGTAGTATTTCAACTAAATAGGGATATGCTGAAAACTGATTTTTCAGGATTTGTTTCAGGTTTTCAATTGCAAAGGGGATGCTTTGCAAAAAGTGTGGCTTTTTCTCAAAATATCCACGGAAACCATAAGCACCAAGTACTTGTAGGGTACGGAATAATACAAAATGATTTAATTGCCAGCGGAATTCAGCTTCGTCAACAGGAATCAGTTTATCCAGACTGTGTAAATAAACTTCAATTAATTCTTCCCGTAATTCCGTACTGAAATTGGCTTTGGCCTGCCACAGAAACGAAGCTACATCGTAGGCTAATGGACCTTTTCGACCACCCTGAAAATCAATAAAATAGGGCTCCCCGTCTTTTATCATTACATTCCGACTCTGGAAATCCCGATACATAAAGCTTTCCGTTTTTGATTGCAGCAATATCTGCGAGAAACGGACAAAATCATCTTCCAATTTATTTTCCTGATAGTCCAGTCCGGTTGTTTTCAGAAAATTATATTTAAAGTAATTCAAATCCCAGAAAATAGATCGTTCATTAAATTCCGGCTGCGGATAGCACACCGAAAAATCAAACCCTTTTGCCCCAAGCACTTGGATAAGTGGAAGTTTGTTCATGGTTTTTCGTAAGATGTCCTTTTCTGTTTCAGAAAAAATACCCGTTTTACGACCTTCAGCCATAAAATCGAAAAGTAAGGTGTCACCCAGATCATTTTGTAAATAATATTGACTGTCAGCAGTTTCGGCCAAAACCTGAGGAACAGCTAATCCCAGCGAATGAAAATGCTTAGACATGGCAATGAAGGCTTTGTTTTCTTCAATCGATGTTCCGGCAACGCCAATTAAAGTGGTTTTCTCTCCTGCTAAACGGAAATACCGACGAGGAGAGCCCGATGCAGTAAGTTCTTTCGTGCTGAGTAGTTTTTCGTGAGTGAATTGTTCGAAAAGGGTTTCTATTTGCTTCATAAACTGAATTTGAGCGTTTTCATTGTTGCAAAGATACAAACATCCTTTTAAATGAGGTGTATTGAGTTAAATAAATAATGAATTCTATAAATCAAAAAAAGTGGGAATATGACATGGCAGTCATACCCCACTTTGTATATGGTTTAACCTTTTATTTCCATACCAACACTCCTGCGGGTGTCAGATCTTTTGTCCCAACAAGGATGTTGGCATTTGCAGGAATTTCAAGAGTAACATTTGAAGAGGAATAATTATTGGCAATAAAGAATCCATCGCGCCAGTTTAAAATTACACCTTCGGGAAGTTCCTGAATACCTATTCCGGCGGTTTCATATACTTTTTTCAATACCTCCTTTTCAAAATTAGCATCGTTGCTGTCAACACCAATAAATGTAACAGTTCCCTTACCCAGTTTGCGATGAACAACAGCTGCTTTGCCGGCATAAAACTGGTCGGAGTAAGTAGCCCAGGTTTCAGTTCCCGCATTCGGTTCCAGTATATCAGCCCAGATATTCCATATAAAACTGTTTCCGTTGAATGAAATCTTAGCTTTCATTTTTGAGTCAAGCATGTCGTTCATTGCTATTTTGACGCCAATCAGACCAGTTATTCGTGCCGACCAGGAAGCTTCCATAAAATGACCGTTTCGATCTTTCAGTCCGGTACGGCACGAAAGAACCAGATTACCTCCATTTTCAACATATTTCTGCCAGCTACTAAGCAAGGTATTATCCATCATTTGATAAGCAGGAGCTATTACCACATTATAAGCACTTAAATTACAGTCTTCACCCACAATATCAACAGGTACCGAAAGCGTTTTCAAGGAAGAGTAATATTTCGTGATATGTGCTTTTTCATTCCATTGAGAAGTTTGGGGTTGAATAGATGTTTCCCATACATTATCAATATTATATACTAAAGCAGTTTTGCGGACTGCGTATTCCTTTGGCATAACTGCATTGGGAGTATAAATTTTTCTCAAGTCTTGAATTTCTTTCATAAAGGTTCGGTATTGCTGACCACCATTCAATTCAGTTACACCATCGGTTCCCACCATACCGTAATGAAACTGTTCGCCACCAAATAGTGGTTGACGGAATCGATAGGAGCAAATAAAATTCAGTCCACCCGCAAAAGCATTCCATAACCAGGAACGCACAGCACCCGGATAAGGTTGTGGATTATATTTTCCCCAGTTTACCTGACCCGGCTGAAGTTCCATTACGCCTGTAACTCCATTCAGCGAACGAAAAAAATCATTGCTATAGGATATTCTCCATGAATCGCCCAACCTGAAACCCTGACTGCCAACACCTTCGCTATACCCAGCCACAGGATACATTGTGTAACTGATAAAATCCAAATCTTTACTCCTCCACGGATCAACATCAGTATGGTCGTGCATAAAGTTAGTCGTTACAAACTGTGATTTGGAAGTAAAATTTTTCAGTGTTTTACATTGCAATCCAATAAAAGCAGCACATTCATCCGCATTGAAACGTTTCATATCCACCATCGAAGTCGGACTTGCGGTTCCTGAGATTAATCGCCCTTCATTAGGCATTTCAATCTGGCTAAAATCTGAATAAATACCCGACCAGAAAGCAGTTCCCCAGGCATTATTCAAGGCATCAATGCTTTTATATTTCTTTTTCAGCCATACTCTGAAACTTGCCTGAGCCGACGGACTATAATCCAATGTGCCGTAATGTGATGGTTCGTTATCAATTTGCCAACCCCAAACACGTTTGTCGTTTCCGAAATGCCTGGCCATTGCTTCCACCACTTTTTTTGTCAATTCCTGATATTTCGGGCTCGACCACGAATAATGTTCACGGGTTCCGTGCATGGCAGTTTCCCCACTTGGTTTTTCGAGTAAGATTTCGGGATATTTACGGCTAAGCCATACTGGTGGAGTGGCCGAAGGTGTGCACATAATTACTTTTAGTTTGTATTTATCCGCAATTTCCAGCACTTTGTCCAACCATTTAAAATCATAAACTCCTTCAGTGGGTTCTATTTGTGCCCAGGCAAATTCAGCCACGTGTGTAAATTCAAAACCCATTTCGGCTATTTTTTTTAAATCACGATCCCATTGGTCTGGATTCCATGCTTCGGGATAATAATAAACCCCTGTTTCAAGCATTTTTTCCGGCTTGAAAAATTGTTTTTGTGCAAATACTAGCGTGTTCAGGAAGAGCAGAGTAATAATTAACAATCGTGATTTCATGTATTTGAAGTTTTGAATTTAGATACAGTAAAAATAGATAAAATAATGAATTGAATGATATAATCTCTGATTATTCAACATCAATAGGCATTATACATGTTGAATATGCTTGATATGTTGAATTTTATATTTTAAAATAAAGAAATAGAACGCGGATGGAACATGCTATTATCAATAATAACCTAACTTATATAAACACTATGAAGTTGGTCCGAAATTCCTAATTCTCTTTTTCTATTGCCTGAATTACCAATGAAGCAATCGTCATACCAAACATGGCAGGCATGTACGAAGTAGTTCCGTTTACCTGAGCCTTAAGGCTACACCATTCGTGATTTACTAACTCTGCGTCACCCGGACCTTCCAGGGCTTTCGGACACATACATTTTTCAGTTCCACAGGCGGTATTCTGTCCTTTATTCTGAAGCAATTCATCGCTGTAAACGCACAGGAACTTTTTGCCGGTACCCCCAATTCGTTTTATTCTTTTTCGCAAGGCAGCTCCCAGTGGACAGCCATCCACTTTCCAGAATTCAGCTACTTTGATACGTGATGGGTCCATTTTTAGTGCAGCTCCCATCGACGAAAAGAAGGTAGCATTTGTTTTTGTAGCAGTTTGAATCAGGTGAATTTTATTGGACAAACTATCAATGCCATCAATAATAAAATCATACGAATCAAGCTCAAACGATTCGGAAGTTTCAGGACTGTAGATTTTTTGTAAAGCTGTGATTTCAGCTTTAGGATTGATTTCCAACAGACGGGCTTTCAAAACATCGGTTTTTACTTTACCTACCGTTTTGGTTGTTGCCATTATCTGACGATTCACATTGGTAACACAAACCCGATCGGAATCTACAATGGTAAGATAACCAATGCCTGAACGAATCAAACTTTCAGCACACCAACTTCCAACACCTCCAATGCCAAATATTATGACTTTCTTTTCCGCAGCTTTTTCTATAAAACTTTTCCCCAAAAGCAATTCTGTCCGCTGGAAAATACCTTTTTCAATACCCATTTTATCGTATGATCTATTTTTTTTTGCAAACAAAGCAGTCCTGAACCACTCACTATATTAACGCACAAAGATAGGTGAAAAGTTTGTAAATCGGAAGATTCTATCGATCTCACGTTAACTTATAAAAACTCTATAATTTATTCGCAATTACTTCGATAGGATTGAAAGCTATAATTTCAATAATTTCTAATTCGCCAAATTCAGGGGCAAATCAATCGGGTCAGAATATAAATACACTCCCGTTGGCAAAACAGACTGATTACGAATTTGAATCAGTTTTTGCTTTTGAACTGAGTTTAGTGATTTGTAGATATTGGCAAAAGTACTTGCCTCATAATACGACATTTCAGCATCCAGTTCTCCGTAGCGTTTGATTAATGAAAACACTTTTTCTTTGTCAGGTATTTCATTTTTCATTGCTTTTCGAAGTTCGACAGAAACCAATTCCCTTGTTTTTACGATTTCTTTCAAAAGCGGAGCTTGTTTTGCCATAGTTTCCGATAAATCAGCCGATTGAGCCGAAGTCAGTGTACTGACAAAATCCCTTCCGCTATCGCCGGTAAGAGCGGTGCTTATGGAATAATCGTGATTTCCCATAGCCGGAAAATCTTTCATGTAAAAGCCACCAAAATACGTTCCATGACGTTCGGGGCAAAAATACACATCAGCTTCCACCGAACCGGCATACCAGCTGAAAAGTTCGCTGGCATAGGTCATCACACACACGTGTGCCCGATGAGAAAGACTTCGTTTGTCCAGATTTTCAGAAATTACAGGCCAGGTTGAAGAATTATCAAACTGAAGTTTCGTCAATATTGCTTTTTGTTCGGAACTGAATGTTTTGATAACATTCCCAACCACCAAAGCGCGGTTATAGCTTAACTCGGCATCCAACTCATATAGCTCGGCACCAAATTTAATGACTTCTGCTTTATTCAATTCCTTTCCGGTTTCCAAGGCCGTGCGGAATACTTTAATCAATATCATGCGTTTCATAGCAAAAGCATCGTAAACGGGTGCTTGTTTGTTGGCTAAATCCTTAAGTTTTTGAAGTTGCTCAGGGGTCAGTATGGCAATCACATTATTGGCAATGCGGGTCAGGAAATCGGTATTATGCCCTTTTTCATTCTTATCGTTATCGCGCATATACTGAAAGCCAAAGAAATCGGCCACTTTGCCCGGCGGGAAAAATGTATCAGCTCCAAAATTACCGGTCATAAAAGCCAGCCCACTGAATGCAACCGTGTGAAGTTGAGCACCATCGGCCATGGCTTGTGTGATATTGTATTGCTTTTCGCTGGAATCTTTTTGTCTGGGTTTTCGGGGATTTTGTGCCATCAACAAGGTACCTGAAATCAAACAAATCGCTGTAACTAAAATTGATCGTTTCATATTTTTCTACTTTTTAAGTTCATACTGGTAAATAACTTTTTTATTTTTAAAAATATCAGTATTGTCGGTATTTACAAACTCGAATACAGCCTTATCCTTTTGTATGCCGACCCGCATATAGCCCGGATTCAGTAAAATATCATTATTCTGATAGCCATATTCGGTGGCTTGATTAGAAACTTTGGTTCGCAGGCTTCCGGTTTGCGAAATGCACTGGTAAATGATTCCATCCTTTTCCTGACGCGCAAATAAATGATCATGGCCGTGAAAAACGACCGAAACATGGTTTTTTAGTAATAAATCATGTATTGGCATTTCCCAACCGGGTCGGTGCTCAGGAAAACCGTTTGTTCCATCCGGATTTTTTCCGCCCCATTCGTACAATCCGGCAACTTCCGCTCCTCCACGGGCCCTTCCTTTTAAATCAACTCCACCCACCAAATTATGAATAAACACAAATTTGAATGTTGCTTTTGAATTTTCCAGCGTGGCTTTCAACCAATCGTACTGAGTTTTTCCCAATGTTCTGTCCCAGGGATTATCCATTCCCGAGCGCGGTGTGAATAAAAACGGGTCGAGCACGATAAACTGAGCATTTCCCCATTCAAAAGCGTAATAATCCTGCGGAAGTCCGATAAATGGAAGTTCTGAAGAATCTCCGGTATAAAAATTATTCGGCAGCGGATTTGGGAAATAGGTTTTTCGGGTCAGGTTCGACCAAACGGTAGGGTTATTTTCAGTTCCGTTCAATCGCTGACCGCTTTCGCCATCGTGATTTCCCAACACAAAAAACAAAGGTGCTGAACTGCACAATAAGCCGAAATAATAGCGCTGTGCAATATACTGATTGAAAGCGTTTTTATACTGCTCACGGTATTTGTCAGTCATAAAGGTATCGCCCAAATCGAAATGAAAATCGGCCGAATCAGCTGCCGCATTTAATAAGGTGGTTTTATAGTTTTCTACTGCTGCATTTTCGTCTAAATGCGAATCGGCAGTGATCGTAAAGCTAAAGTTTGAGTTTTTTTGCCGTTGCGTATGAAAGCGAAAAATATCGGAAACTGTTTTACAATTTTCAAAAATAAGACGATAGAAATATTGTTTATCTGATTGTAAATCACTCAATAAGATTTCAGTTGGTTTAGTTGATTCAAAATTAATCAGCTTAGTTTTCAGCTTTTTATCGGTTATATTCCAGTATTCAACTTGTCCGCTTGCAGGTTTATAACATAAAATGGATAAGGTAATTGAATTGGCTGTGGGGCGACCCAAAATAATATCAAACGGATGGGTTGGAACTACTGTGTTGAAAACTGCTTCTTCTCGATTGTCACCGGATTTATCTTTTCTTTTTTCATGCTGTTGAGCTGAAATAGAAAATATTGAAAATGTGAAAATCAGAACGTTTAAAAACTTGATTTTACTCATAAATTTTATTTTAATGTATACGAGAAAGCCACATCACCGTTTTTCATTTCTTTTTCGTCCGCTTTCAAAAATGAACGGATATATTCCACTTTTACTTCTTTTGCTGAAACATTTACCTTTAAAAAACCGGAGTTTGGCAATACATCACCCGATTGATAAGCATCGGCATTAAAAGCTGTGTAAGTATTATCCGCCGGATTTGGAACTGATTGATAAATTACGCCGTCAAGTTCCTGACGTACAAATAGATGATCGTGTCCCTGAAAGAAAATACTGACGTGATTTTTTGCCATCAACGGTTGAATTGGCATTTCAAAACTTGGGCGCATTTTATCAAATTCCCATTCGCCATGACGATTGTAACCGCCCCATTCATACAGTTTTGCATTTTCAATTCCACCACGTCCGGACCCCAACACATGATGACAAAAAACAAATTTATAGCGTGCCTTACTTTTATCGAGTATGGTTTTAAACCAGTTATATTGCTGCAAACCAAGTGTCATTGCCCACGGTTCATTTTGCTTTTTCATTTTCTTTCCGGCTACATTATCCACAGCTTTATCGGAATGCCAGTAGGGGTCAATAACCACAAACAACGCATCGCCCCAGTCAAAAGCATAATAATCTTTCAAGAAACCTACATGATCAACTTTTTCCGAATCGCCACTGTAAAAATCACTCGGCGATGGTAACGGATAGAATTTTTTTCGTGAATTGGAAGCCAACACGGCCGGATTTTCAGCATTTCCATCCAATAAGTATTTTGCTGCCTGTTCGTGATTTCCATTCACCAGAAACAAGGGCGAGGAACAAGCAATTTCACCCACATACTGTCGCTGGTTCAGATAAATACCATCCACTTTTTCAGTAGAAATTTCATTTTTCTCAATTAAATGGTCAATACTGAAATCATCACCCATCATAAAGTAAAAATCCGGTTTTGAAGCGGCAACATTTTGGGCTGTAATGTGATATAAATCTGGACTAAACATCTTTCCCTGGCGTTCGGGGTGCGAATCACCCTGCACTCCGAAAGTAAAAGAACTGCTTTCTGAGCGATGAGTTTGGAATGAAAAGACAGCCGTGGTTTTTGGTTGTGAATCTTCCGGTTTTTTATATTTTATGCAATAAAAATACCTTGAATTATTATTCAAATTACTGATTTCAAATTCGATGGGTGAGTCTGAATCAGCTTTTAAGACTTTAGTTTTTTCAGTAAGATTTTTAGTCGTAGAACCATATTCTACCCAAACATTCATTCCATTTTCGGCCAGAAAACTGATAGTCACCGAATTATCGGTGGGTGAACCGACTATCACATTCCCGATTAATTTATGAATATCAGTCATAAAAACCGGATGCATGCGCTGTTCATTATTTTTATCCTGATCCTTGTGTTTTCTCTTACCCGGTTCTCTTTCGTTTTGTTGTGCTAAAAGAATAGTTGGCCAGCCAATCAAAATAAATAATAAAATATAAATAGCAGATAGTTTGATAGTTGGCATGATTTTAAATCATAAAATTCTTATCCACAAATTCCTGAAACTGAAGCTTGTATTGCTGACTAACCGGAATGATTGTTCCATCATCATAAACTATTTCATTACGTTCAATCATATTGACTTTCTGAAGGTTGACGATATAGGATTTGTGAACCCGCATAAACAAAGTAGCCGGCAGTTGTGCTTCAAGCGATTTCAGACTAATAAGCGACATAATGGGTTTACGGCTGGTCAGGTGTATTTTTACATATTCGCTCATACCCTGAATGTAAGTTATTTCACTGAAATTGATACGGATAATTTTATATTCCGACTTGATAAACAGAAAATCTTTTGTAGCTTCTACCATGGAGTTTTTTTCATTCCGTATTTCAAGCCACTCTTTAGCCTTATTTACTGCTTTTGAAAACTCAGGCATATCAATCGGTTTCAGTAAATAATCCAGTGCATCAGCTTTAAAACCGTCCAGTGCATATTCGCTATAGGCTGTTGTGAAAATGAAAACTGGTTTCTTTTTCAGGTTATTTACCAGTTCGAATCCGTTAAGATCGGGCATCTGAATATCTACAAACAATAAATCAATTTCATTGTCATTCAAATACTTAAAAGCTTTTATTGGATTTGTAAACTTATCGACCAGCTCCAAAAATGGAGTCTGGTTTATATAGCGTTCGAGCACGCTCAATGCAAGCGGTTCATCATCAACAATCACACATTTAATATTCATGTCAGGGGTATTTTAAGGGTTACATCGAAATATTTTTCAGGCGAATTGAGACTTAATGAAAAGTTTTCACCGTAGTGCATTTTCAACCGATTCCTACTGTTTTCAATGCCTAAACCTCCTGTTTCAGTACCTGCATTTCGGTTTGATTTCAGATTAAAGCAATTAAATACCAGCATTTTATCCTCGAAAACAAATGAAATTACAATTTTACTTTTCGAATCAGTTCCTCCTCCATGTTTAAACGCGTTCTCAATGAATGCTATAAACAATAAGGGCGGAATTTCAAACTCCTTAAATTTTTGAGGGATTCTGAGTTCAACGATCATTTCATTTTCGAAACGGAGTTTCATCAAATCGATATAACTTTGTACAAATTCAAACTCTTTACTAATCAATACTTTGCCGCTTTCATTTTCGTATAGCATGTAGCGCATCAGTTTCGAT